>JAFQKZ010000088.1 GCA_017414725.1 Clostridia bacterium | reverse complement strand
TTTAGAAATATCAAAAAACTTAAAAATCAGTACTGAAGAAGCCGGTAGAATTACAAGATACAAAATTTTTAATGAAATAAGTTCTAAATATAAAAATTGTAAGATTGCAACCGCTCATACTTTGTCTGATAATATCGAGACTGTAATTATGAGATTATTAAGCGGTACAGGCCTAAAAGGTCTGTGCGGGATTCCGGCTGTACGAGATAATATTATCAGGCCATTGATAAATATTACTCGAACAGAAATAGAAAATTACTGTGATCAAAATAATTTAAAATATGTGCAAGACAGCTCGAATTTCGGTAGAGATTACACTCGCAACAAAATTAGATTAGATATTATTCCGGAATTCAAAAAAATTAATCCGGAATTTGAGATATGTATAAACAGAGTCATAGAAAATTTAAATCAAGACGAAAAATATTTATCTGAAGTCACAAATAGTATTTTTGAAAATTTAAAAATAAATAATAATAGTTTTGATATAAATAAAATTCGTGATTTAAATAATTCTATAAAAACCAGGGTTGTACACAAAATAATAAATTTTTATAACTCACAAAATAATATATTAAACTCTCGTGTCGAACAAAAACATATAAATAATATAATTAAAACTCTTGATAACTCACAAAATAATATAATCAAAAAAATATCTATACCTGGTGATAATTTTTTGGTTATAAATAATAATATTTTGAAATTTGAGCCAAAAAATATTAAAATTAAAAATAACAATATATTAAAAAAAATCGAGAATATACAAGATACAAATATTTTGACAGAATTTAATTTAGCTATTAAAATTAATATAATAAATAATATTGAATATGAATTATTAAAAACAGAAAAAAATACAAATAATTTAATTTTTATTGACTGTGATAAAATAAATATAAATAAATTATATTTTAGAAATAGATTAAATGGAGATAAATTTGAATTCAAAAACAGAAATATTACTAAGAGTGTCAAGAAAATTTTTAATGAATATAAAATTCCGGTTAACATGAGAGATAAAATTTTAATTTTAGAGTCTGATAAAAATATTGTCTGGATAGATAATATAGGCGTTTCGAGAAATTATGTAGTCAATAATAATACAAAAAAAATCATGGTAATTTCTAAACAAAATATTAAGGAGATATAAAATATGGATTTTCTGGACGAAATATTAATTACAGAAAATAAAATTAATAGTAAAGTTTGTGAATTAGGTCAAAAAATTACACATGATTACAAAGATAAAAATTTGTTACTTGTAGGAATATTAAAAGGCTCTATTATGTTTTTTACAGATTTATCGAGAGAAATTAATATTTATAACTGTACGTTGGACTTTATTCAAGTTTCGAGTTATACAGGCATGATCAGAAATAATAAAATTAATATATTAAAAAATTTGAGTACTGAAGATATTACTAATTTCGATGTATTAATAATAGAAGATATTCTGGAAAGTGGACATACTTTGGAGTTTGTAAAAAACATGATAAACTCAAAAAATCCCAAAAGTTTAAAAACTTGTGTTTTACTGGATAAGCCTGAGTTACATAAAATTAATATCAAAGCTGATTATGTTGGATTTGAGATTCCGGATAAATTTGTAATCGGTTACGGTATGGATTATAATGAAAAATACCGCAATTTACCGTTTATAGGTGTGTTAAACAAAAAATATATATAAATTATGTGTATATCTAGGAGTGATGAAATTGGAACAAAAAAACAAAAATTTTAGAAACATGCTTGCGTTTTTAGGACTTCCAATATTAATTATATTAATATTCGTGATAATAAATGGGGTAAATCCCGGAACAAATTATAATTATTCTGAGATTGTGGAAAAATTCAAGACTCATCAGGTTACGAAATACAATTTGAATCTTGGATCCGGAAATATGGACATCACTCTTAACACCGGTGAAGTAATAAATTATACCGCTCCAAGTGTAAGTTTGATATATAATGATATTTCAGATTATGTTCGTGAATATAACGAGAAAAATCCTGAAAATCCAATGGTATATGATTTAATAAGACCAATGGAAACTTCTTGGCTGGTCAATGCATTTACTTTTGTAATATTACCGGTTTTGATGTTATGTTTAACCGGCTGGTTGTTTATGAGAAAAATTAATATCATGGGCGAAGGCGGCGGAAAGTTAGGTTTTGGACGTTCAAAATCTAAAAACGCAGAAAAAGATGGTCGAAAAGCTACTTTCAATGACGTTGCCGGTGCAGATGAAGAAAAAGAAGAATTATTTGAAATAGTAGACTTTTTGAAAAATCCTGAAAAATACAATAATATGGGGGCTCGAATACCCAAAGGTGTTTTGTTAGTAGGCCCTCCGGGAACAGGAAAAACTTTACTTGCCCGAGCTGTTGCAGGTGAGGCCGATGTACCGTTCTTTTCAATGTCCGGTTCTGATTTTGTCGAAATGTTCGTAGGTGTCGGTGCGTCAAGAGTACGTGATTTGTTTGAACAGGCCAAAAAAAGCACCCCATGTATAATTTTTATAGATGAGATAGATGCCGTAGGTCGTCGCAGAGGAGCAGGTCTTGGCGGTGGCCACGATGAACGTGAACAAACTTTGAATCAGCTTCTGGTAGAAATGGACGGGTTTGGCGTAAACGAAGGTGTTATAGTAATTGCTGCGACTAACAGATCTGATATTTTAGATCCTGCGTTGACAAGACCCGGCAGATTTGACAGACAAATTTATGTGGGATATCCGGACATAAAAGGCCGCGAAGAAATCTTAAGAGTTCATGCCAAAGGTAAAAAATTCGCTCCGGACGTACAGTTAAAAACTATTGCTAAAGGTACCGCCGGATTTACAGGTGCTGATTTGGAAAATTTAATAAACGAAGCGGCATTATTAGCTGTACGCAGACAAAAAGACGTAATTACTATGTCTGAAATAGAAGAAGCAACCGTGAAAGTAACTATTGGAACTGAGAAAAAATCTAGAGTTATAACCGAAAAAGAAAAACGTGAAACTGCTTATCATGAGTCAGGTCACGCAATCGCAACTTATTTCTGTGAAACTCAGGAAAAAGTTCATGAGATTTCTATTATACCCAGGGGCCATGCCGGTGGATATACGCTTTCTTTGCCCGAAAAAGATACTTGGTGTGAGTTTAAGTCTAAATTATTAGAAAGCATAGTCGTATTGTTAGGCGGATTCTTAGCTGAAAAATTAGTCATTGGCGATACTTCAACCGGAGTTTCCAATGATATAGAAAGAGCTACCGAGCTCGCAACTTCAATGGTAACAAAATATGGTATGAGTGAAAAACTCGGGCCCATAGTCTATAAAAATAACAATTCTGACGTGTTTTTAGGCTACGACAAGAATCATGAGAAAACTTACTCAGAGGAAACCGCTACCCAAATAGATCTCGAAATCAAAAATATTATCTCTTCTTGTTATGAAAAAACTAAAAATATCTTGAACGAAAATATAGATAAACTTCATAAACTTGCTGAATATTTAGTAAAACACGAAAAAATGAACGGCGAACAATTCGAATTGTTCATGCAGGAAGCTTAATAAAAATAAAACAGTAAAACAAATATAACTACATATGATTGGAGGAATAAATATGGCACAGTTTATATCTCTAGAAAATAATATAAAAAATTTATATAAACATAATGATATTACAAAAAAATTAGAATATATAGATATCTATGCTAAAAGCAAAGTTGGAAAAGTTTCTCCCGGTGCTCAAGTTTCTGTTATGAAAGACGGCAAAAATATTTTTTCTAAGGGCTACGGATTTGCTAATATAGACCGGAAAATCCCTGTAGATACAAGTACTAGTTTTAACTACGGATCTATTAGTAAATTATTTATCTGGATTTCTGCGATGCAATTAAAAGAACAAAATAAATTAGATCTAAACAAAGATATTCGTGAGTATTTACCGGAAAATTATGAATTACATATAAATTCCAAAGAACCTGTAACTTTTTTAAATTTAATGAATCACAACGCCGGTTTTGAGTCTTATTGGAAATATCATGATGGTACCGGAGAATCTTGCGATTTTGATTCTACAGGCGAAGCTGTTAAGAATTGTTATAGCGGAATACAGTGTTTCGATCCCGGCAGATTTGTGGGTTATTCGAATTACGGTGCAAATTTAGCCGCTTATATTATAGAAAATATCACCGGAGTACCGTTTTTTGAGTATGTCCAGAAAAATATTTTTGATAAGTGTGACATGAAATGTTGTTATCCTGAACAAAATCCTGACGAAGAGGTTATGTCGCAAAAAGCTTTAGGGTACACTCGTAGTGCATTTGGTGATTTCACAAAAACCTCTTGTTATTCTGGCGATTGGCTGTATGCATCGGGCTCAGTCGTAGGTACAACTAGTGATTTAATGAAATTTGCACAAGAATTAATGCCGTCAGAAAATCAACAGTCTAAATTGTTTGCTAACAACGAAACTTTACAAGAATTACTAGATGTATCTTATAGTTCTACCGGAGAAGAATTGTTTTCGATACATCATGGCTTTTGGGGAACAAACGGAAATTATATAGGTTTAGGGCATACAGGTTTGGTTGACGGTATGTGTTCAAATTTTGTTATTGTACCTGAAGAAAACCTCGCAATTTCTGTTCTTGCAAATGCCCAGGACGCCTATGATCTAACATATAATATTGTTAATTTAATAACTGGTAGTAATTATAATGAGATTGAAGATAAGTCTGATTTCCCAGACAGTGAAGTACTAGAAGGAGAATATGTCTGTGCACGAACTCAAATAGCTAACCGTAAAACTCCATTTGATACTTATAAAATTAATAAAATAGACAAAAACAAAATTTCTATTACTTTTAATAATTATACGCAAGAATACGTTCAAATCAGACCGTATGTTTATGAAAATATTACCGCAAAGTCCGGGCAATATTACAAACAAAAAATATATTTTAAAGTCGAAAAAAATGATAATATCGAGCAAGTAACAAAGGGCGTATTCGAAAAAAATGATTTGATTCCGTTAAAAACTATTGTGAATGAAAGTTTAAGCTAAACATAGAAAAAACACTCTTCTGTATACAAACAAAAGAGTGTGTGTTTTTATCTAATTATTAGCAACCGCAGCCACAATTGTTGTTATTGCAGCCACAACCATTATCGTCGCTGTTTCCGCAACAACACAAAATTACTAGTATCAATACAATGACTAGACAGCAGCTGTTTCCGCCGAATAAATTATTACACATATGTGCGTCCTCCTTTGTGATATTTACAATACTATACTATTTTCAATATCCAAATTTTGTGACATATGCGAATATTACTAATTTATACTATCATCATAGAATCGCCAAAACTAAAGAATCTATATTTGTTCTCAACAGCTATTTTATATGAATTCAACGCAAGCTCGTGGCCTGCAAAGCTTGAAATTAATATAATTAAAGTACTTTCCGGGAGATGAAAATTTGTAATCATGCTATCTATAACTTTGAATTCAAATCCGGGTTTGATAAAAATATCCGTGGAATCTGAACCGGCTACCAGTTTATTATGCTTTTGATAAACAGATTCAAGTACCCTGCAGGTCGTAGTTCCAACACATATTACTCGTCCGTTATTTTTTTTAGTTTCGTTAATTATATTTATAGTCTCTTGCGGTAAAACAAAATTTTCAGAATGCATTTTATGATTATTGATATTTTCTTCTTTTACAGGTCTAAAAGTTCCAAGACCTACGTGTAGAGTCACAAAACCGATTTTAATATTTTTCTCTTTTATTTTGTTCATTAGACTTTCAGTAAAATGCAATCCTGCTGTAGGAGCAGCTGCAGAACCTAAATCTCGCGCATATACAGTTTGATATCTGGATTGGTCTTTTAATTTTTGTTTTATATATGGCGGTAACGGCATTGTACCAATTTTTTCAAGATTGGCAAAAAAATTCTCAGTTTCATTAAATTTGATAATTCTGTTTCCGTCTTCTAATATGTCTATAATTTCTCCGAATAATAAATCTTGAAAATTAAATTTATAATTTATTTTTGCTTTTTTCCCAGGTTTTACTAAGGTTTCCCATGTATTTTTAGATATTTCTTTTAGTAATAAAAATTCTACTATGTGTTCTGTGTTTATATTTTTACCCCAGATTCTAGCCGGTAACACTCGTGAATCATTTAAAATCAAACAATCATTTGGATTTAAATAATTTACAAGATTATAAAATTTTTCATGTGTAATCTTTTGTGTTTGCCTGTTTAATATTAATAACCGTGACGAATCTCTGGGTTCTACCGGAAACTGAGCAATTAATTCTTCAGGTAAATCATAATTAAATTGACTTTTTTTAAACAAATTCAAAAAACTCCTGTTTACATATTAAAATCATAATCTCTTTTTGATTGTCATTTATTTTTATACTATTTACGAATAACAAATAAAATCGGCAGATTTATTTCCAGCAATAGCACCATCGGCAATAGCTGTAGCTATCTGTCTTAATGGTTTGGTACGGCAATCTCCGGCAACAAAAACTCCGGGAATATTAGTTTCACAAGATTCGTCCGAAACAAAATATCCAGCTTCTGTCATACTAATTTGATTACGGAACATCTCACAGTTAGGTTCGTATCCTACGGCAATAAAAATCCCATCGATATCTAATATTTTTTCTGTTATGTTATTATTTACATTTGTTTTAATACGAATTTTATTTACAATATTATTTTCGCCAATAATTTCAATTATATTTGTATTAAAAATAATTTCTATATTTGATTTTTTATTTAAGATATTAATTAAAAAATTTTCCGCACGTAATTT
This sequence comes from Clostridia bacterium, assembly GCA_017414725.1. Classification (GTDB taxonomy): domain Bacteria; phylum Bacillota; class Clostridia; order Oscillospirales; family Acutalibacteraceae; genus UMGS1491. The sequence continues at coordinate 1,222 of JAFQKZ010000088.1, read as the reverse complement.
ATCTTTTCTCACTATAATTTTAATATTATTGCAAATATTAGACAAATACAAAGCATCTTGGACAACCGTATTGCCGCCACCTACAACTACTATATTTTTTGATTTAAAAAACGCTCCGTCGCAAGTTGCACAATACGAAACCCCGCGTCCGGTATACTCTTGTTCGCCGGGACAACCTAAAACTCTTCTTTTTAGTCCATTTGCGATGATTACTGCTTTAGATTCTAAAATTTCACCATTTGATAAATATAATACTTTTTTCTTTTCTGTTAAACACACTTTTATGACTTTACTAAATATAAATTTTGCTCCGAGTTTTTCAACTTGTTGATATATTTTTGTAGAAAAATCTATTCCGGAGATAGACTCAAAACCCGGATAGTTTTCCAGTTTATCTATAATCGAAGCTTGTCCGCCATACATTTCAGATTCACATATAGTTACTTCTACACCGGCTCTTAAAGCATATATCGCAGCAGTTAAACCTGCGGGCCCGGCACCTATGATCACTAAATCATTCACTAAAACATCTCCGAGATTTCTATTTGTTAATTTGTTCTAATAAACCATCTATTATAAAACTTAATTGCTCTTCGGAAGTGAATCCGTTTAATCTTTCATGGATTTCTTGATTATTATATAAAAACATAATAGTCGGTATGGACATGATATTATATTTTTGAGCGATCTCTTGCTCACTATCTATGTCAATTTTTTTGAATATTACTTTATCTAAATATTTTTGTTCAAGTCTTTCTATAACAGGAGATTGCATTTTGCACGGTCCACACCAGTGTGCGAAAAAATCATATATAACTAACATAAATATCCCTCTTTTACCGAAATATATGTACAGTAAGTTATTATAATATTTATCAAACGAAAAGCAACAAAATATGTTAAAAGCAATGCCACACAGACCAAAAACAAATAAAAATACTGTTTTGTGCCTAATTTTATTCTGTAATTAAGAATATGTTTTTATAACTTTTTGTTATTATCGAACAGAAATATTGTTTTAAAAGCAAAAAGTTTACACGATATTCGTTCATTAAATTTTTGCGCGGTGTGATTTTAAATCACGATTATTTTCTTCTAGAAAATCTAAGGCAGGACCGCATAAATGGAGACAAAAAAGAGCAGAGGAAGCAACCCAAGTCAAAAAGCAAAAAAGACACAGGAAAGCACCTGTTTTCACTGCACAGAGCGAACCATAATCAGG
>JAFQKZ010000087.1 GCA_017414725.1 Clostridia bacterium | reverse complement strand
TTATAATTCAGGTATAATTTTGAATAAAAAAGTCGGCGATAAAATAGACAAAAATGAGATTTTGGGAGTTCTGTATTCTAGAAATATTAGTAAAATTAAACAAGCTGAAGAGATTTTTAGGAAAAGTTTTATTATAAGTTACGAAAAACCGAAAAAAAATGAGTTTATATATAAAATTATCACAGAAAAAGAGTGTTAAACATGCCCGAACTAGACAAATTAGATAAAAATAATATTAAAAATATAATAAAAAAGTATCAAGACGAGATTGAGTATCATAATAAAAAGTATTACGAAGACGATGATCCTGAGATAGAAGACTATGAATATGATATGTTAGTAAAGAAATTAGAAAATCTAGAGTTAACATATCCTGAGTTTTTTGTTAACAAAAGTCAAAAAATAGGCGGCGAAATTAACAAAAAATTCTCTCCGGTTGAACATAAAAGTAAAATGGAAAGCCTGCACGATTCTTTTTCTAAACAAGAACTTATTGATTTTGACTCTAGAATCAAAAGAAGTCTTAACAAAAATTTCAATTACGTAGTTGAACCTAAGATAGACGGACTGTCTGTTTCGATTGAATATACGAACGGCATCTTGACACGGGCTTCGACTAGGGGCGATGGTTTTGTCGGCGAAGATATCACTGAAAACATATTAACTATAGACAATTTGCCCAAAAAAATAGATAATAATATCGAATTTTTGGAAGTTCGTGGCGAAGTTTATATGTCTAAACAGAACTTTTTGGATTTGCGAAATTTTCAAGAGTCAGAGGGTCTGAAAATTTTTAAAAATCCGCGTAATGCGGCAGCCGGTTCATTAAGACAAAAAGATCCGGAAATTACCAAATCCAGAAAATTGGATATATTTATTTTTAATATACAACAAATAAAATATAATAAAAAAATTAACACTCATAAAGAATCTTTGGGTTTTTTGTCAAATTTAGGGCTTCCTGTGATAAAATTTTATTATTTGTGTGAAAATATAAATCAAGTCCTAGAAAAAATAGATTACATAGAGAATATTAAAAATAAATTAGAATTTCAAATCGACGGCGCTGTGATTAAATTAAACTCTCTTGAAGACAGAGAGGTTTTAGGGAGTACGGCGAAATTCCCAAGATGGGCCGAAGCCTATAAATATCCGCCCGAAGAGTGCGAGACAGTTTTGAAAGATATAGAAATAAACATCGGTCGGACGGGTGCGCTGACTTTGGTTGGGATTCTCGAGCCGGTTTTGATCTCAGGCACGACGGTTTCACGTGTTTCGCTTCATAATCAGGATTTTGTGCGTGAAAAAAATCTTAAAATCGGTGACACGGTTTTGATTAGAAAGGCCGGCGAAATTATACCGGAAATAATTAAAAAAATCCGTGATAATCATAATTCTCAGGAAATTATTTTCCCGGGAAATTGTCCGTTTTGTAATTCTAAACTCAAGAAATCCGACGAAGAAGTCGTGATCAGGTGTCTGAATACAGATTGTCCGAGACAACTTTTGAACAATATTATTCATTTTGTGTCGAAAAACGCTATGAATATAGAAGGCCTCGGCGAAACCCTAATCAAAAAATTAATTAACAATAATATAATTAAATCTTCGGTAGAATTATATAATCTCCAAACACAAGATCTCGAAAATATAGAGCGTATGGGTAAAAGATCTTCACAAAATATTATAAATTCTATACAAAATTCCAAAAATAATAATTTTGATAGATTTTTGTATGCTCTGGGGATTAGATACGTTGGTCAAAAAGCGTCAAGATTAATATCTGAAAAATTCAAAAACATAGACAATATTTTGAGTTTGAATTCGCAGGAATTATATTCAGAATTGTGTTCAATAGACGGAATAGGCGAGATTACGGCTCAGAGCGTTGTAAATTATTTTTCAGTACAGCAAAATATAGATTTAATTAATAAATTCAAAAATTTAAATATTAATTTAAAAACAATAGAACAAAACACGAGTAATATTTTTGAGAATAAAACTTTTGTATTGACTGGAACTCTTGAGAATTATACTCGTGACCAGGCTCGTGATTTGATTTTGAGTCACGGTGGGCAAGTAACTTCAAGTGTTTCGAAAAAAACGAGTTATGTTCTTGCTGGTGAAAATCCCGGTAGTAAGCTCACGAAAGCTCAAGATTTAAATATAAAAATTTTGAGCGAACAGGAATTTATGGATATTATAAATAAAAAATGATTTGTAATTTGTTTGTAAATGTGTAATTATCATAAAAGTGTTTCTATTAGAAAATTTGTTAAGAGTGGTGTTTGAAATGAATTTAGAAAACATATTAGAGCAGATAATTTTGGATTCTGAAAATTATAATAGACTTCCTGCGTAACCAAAGCAGAAGGAGAAATGATATAATAGAAAGAATGAGATATGAAAAAATAAAAAACCTAGGGCAAGACCGCACAAAAGAAGAATGAAAAGCAAAAGGATACAAGATAAAATAGAGACATGATAAAACAAATAACCTTAAGT
>JAFQKZ010000086.1 GCA_017414725.1 Clostridia bacterium | reverse complement strand
TATTAATAAAAAAACTACTAAAAATATTAGTTGACTTTAATTTCTAATGTAATTATAATTAATTGTGGAATGAAACTGTTCTTCCTTACTTCGTTGTGTCGAAGTCTAATGTCCAGAAGGAGGTGTTACAGAGTTGAGTAAAATTGTAAATTCTTATGAATTTATGTTGGTTGCGTCTGTAAAACTTGGTGAAAAAACCGATGAGATTATCTCTAAATTCGAAGATCTTATTAAAACTAACGCTGAATTAGTAAACGTAAGCAATTGGGGTAAAAGAAAACTCGCTTATTTAATTAATAAAGAGCCCGAAGGTGCTTATGTTATTTTTGAGTTCAAAAGTACTGCTGAGTTCCCAAAAGAACTCGATCGTGTTAGCGGTATTACTGATGGCGTGTTGAGAACTTTGATTATCAAAAAAGATGAACCTAAAAAACATCATTTGAACATGAGAAAGAGAGCGATGTAGTAAATGCTAAATGTCGTTGTTTTGACAGGTAGGCTTGTTGCTGACCCTGAATTGAAACATACCGCTAGCGATTTGCCGGTATCTTCGTTTACTATCGCTGTTAACCGTCGTTTTTCTAGAAATGGTGAAGAACGTCAAACGGATTTTATTGATATTGTCGCTTGGAGAAGTAACGCTGAATTTGTCTGCAAATATTTCAAAAAAGGTCAATTAATAGCTGTCGAGGGGTCAATTCAGACTCGTACGTATCAGGATAAAGATGGTAATAAACGTAAAGCTTTTGAAGTTGTTGCTAATAATGTTCAGTTTGCGGAATCTAAAAGAGAAAGCGAAGCTACTGAGTTCGATCAGAGTTATTCGAGTTCTACTGGCAAAATTACAGATGTATCTGTGTATTCTAGCGGTGAAGATGGCGATTTCGAAACACTCGATTCTGATAACGATTTGCCGTTTTAATTAAAATTCGTAATTCTATATTTTTATAAATTTATAATTAAATTAGAAAGGAGCGGAAAAATTTAGTGACAGAGAATACTGTTAATACTGAGAGAGTTGAAAGACCGGAGAGAACCGAACAACCTGCTCGTGAAAATACTGGAAATAATACCGGCTATAATAACAGAGGTCGTAGAATGAGAAAAAAAGTCTGTAGTTTTTGTGTAGATAGAACTCTGGAATCTATTGACTATAAAGACACTGCCAGATTAAGAAGATTTGTTTCTGAACGGGCCAAAATATTGCCGAGACGTGTTACCGGTACTTGTGCCGAGCATCAGCGTCATCTGACTAATGCTATTAAACGCGCCAGATACGTAGCTCTTATGCCATACACTAACGATTAATATGTTTAATCAAAATATATAATAAATTTCTCCGATAATTAATTTTATCGGGGATTTTTTACATATTCAGACGATTTTTTAATATGTTCATATTCAAAAAATAAATAGTATATAATTGACAGTAATTTTTAAGTTAGTTATATTAATATGTGCAGATAGTATAAAAACAGCTATCGGATTATGTCTTATTAAAATATAAGATGTAAGTACATATGTATTTACCTATGTTTGTAGTTCGTACGAAAGGATGTGGGATCATCTCGTTTCTTATGTAATTTCGTGCAAATTCAAAAGTAAGAAAGGATGTATACATAATGCAAAAAAAATCGAATATTATTAGTAAACTCGTTCTATCTACTGCCGCTGTTGCTATGGGAGTAGGTGTAGCTGGCGCTACAGAAAAACCCGAAGTGCAAGAGTCCGCTCAGATAGCTAATTTTTTGGCTACCGTAGATGAAGAAGTAACCGGCATCGGAACCGCCGACAAAGGTGTTATTTATACTGTTACTAAAGACGGAGATGCTAAAGAAGCGGAAGTTTCTGAGTGTGATAAAGCCGCAATAGTAAAAAACGTGGTGCTCGAATCCCCGATTGACACCGATAAAGTAGTTACCGGAATATCTTCAGAAGCTTTCAAAGATTGTACGAAAATAGAGAGCGTTGATATTCCTGCTTCTGTTGACACTATAGGTAAAAATGCTTTCGACGGCTGCTCGAATTTAAAAGTATTACATATAGCTGGAGATAATGAACATCTTGACGATATGAAATTAGATCCTAAATTTCTAGGTAGTGCAAAACTAGAAAGCGTTTATGTGGATGTCGAAAATCTAACTCCTGACGCAAAAGCCGCTTTAACAAAAGGAATTTCTGCTGGAATTATCAGAGAAAACATAGAAAGCCTTAATGTAGGTACTGTCGCAAACGTAGTATCATCGATCACTGATGGTGAAGTCAAAGTCGATTGGACTACCACTGCTGATGACGGAGCTATTGATACTTATATGATTCTTCGTAAAGATAAGGAAACCGGGAAAATTGAAGCTATCGGATTGGTAAAAAATGAGTTTGGCGTAGATACCGAATTTGTAGATTCTAACGCAGAGTTTGGAAAATCTTATACTTATTCTGTAACTCCGTATTTGAGAGATAAATATTTTGCTAACCATACAGCAGGTGAACTTTACAAAGCTTATGACTACGATAAATGGGGAGTAAAACCCGGTGTAAACGTTCCCAATGGAGAAGATCTTATCGTAAACGAAAAATTGATTAATGGTATCATGCATTATTATTCTGATGAAGGTGAGCTATTTACTCCTGTGCAAAATAAAAATTTAACATGTGTTCAGGGTAAAGATAGCAAGTCTTGGTATGTTCTGGACAACAGACAAAATGTTTATGATGCTGCCACGGTAAATAGCGGAACTGTCGACAATAACAGTAACTACGTACCCGATAGTGGTGTAGGTTTTATAGTTCGCGAGTGGGATATTAAAGAAAAAGATGAAGCAAATTGGGATAACTTGAAACTCGATGCAGTTTCCAAAGAGGATTTAGCAACAAAAGAATATAGAGTATTTTCTTTGAATGTTAAAGATGCTAACGGCGTTGTTCCAGAACCATCATTAAAATCTGCTGCCGATACAACTAAACCTGAATCTTATGCAGTATATCTCGAATTGAGCAAAAACATGGATCCGAATTCTGTTCGTGTAGTAATTCTAAATGACAATGGTGGATTGGATTATATCTACGGCGATAATGAAGGTGAAATAGAAATCGTAAAATCATTACCGGCTTCTAACGCTCCGAAAAGTGCATATGGATTTGTAAAAATCATGATGGACTCTGCATTCCCAGACTCAGAACAACCGTTTATTCTGTACGCTGATAAATTAGAAAATTCTTCGTCTGAAGACAAAAAAGAAGAATCTTCTAAAGGTGCAAATAAAACGATAGGTTCAAGTACTGGATCTAAAGGTTATGCAACTGGTGATGTATCTGGTTTCGGTATGCTTCATGCCGCTTACAGTATGCTTGCTGCTGCCGGTAGTACGATCTTAGGATTGTTCAGAAAGAAAAAATAAGTTGGTTTTATAAATAGCGATAGCCGTCTGATATGGACGGCTGTTTTGTTGTCTC
>JAFQKZ010000085.1 GCA_017414725.1 Clostridia bacterium | reverse complement strand
GTCGTAATAGAATCTTTCTCTTCTTCAATTTCTGCAACTTCGGTAATCTCGCCAGATCCAGTATTGTTTTCTTCAGATACTGTTACTGTCGTAAGATTCTCAACTTTTTCGTTCATTTCGGGCAACTTCTCGTCGTTACCACTTGCCTTAACAAATACTGGTAAACCTAAATTTGTCATTAACAGCGTCCCTAAAGTCAATGCTGTTACAGATTTTCTGAATTTCTTTAAATCCATTAAATCTTTCCTCCTACAAATTATTATTTATTTACTATTTCTATAGTATATTTCTAATTATATCATAATTTTTTTATTTGTCAATATAAATTTATAAATTAAATATTTAGAGTTGATATTTGTGATTAATTTGTCTAGTCAAGAACTGGAAAATATTCAAAATATGAATTTAAATGAATTTATAAATTTAAGTTCGACAGTATGTTTTTATTACTGGAACACTCCGGCTTTTAAAGAATTTGTATCTCAAAGATTATATATTAGGCTTGGTACTGTTCTTCCAAATGACGTTGCGATTTTATATACTTCTGAAGAATACATGGACGATATTTTCGCGGAACTCGGCTATGATTTTTTGAGTGTTTATCCGGAAATCTATGGACTTACAGGAAAAGCTGCTCTTGAATCAGCAGGGATCTTGCGTGTTCAAGAACGACCGTATCTTAATCTTACCGGTCAAGGAACTGCTATAGCTTTTATAGATACAGGCATAGACTATACTAGCCCGGTTTTTAAATACGAAAATAACACTTCTAAAATAAAATATATTTGGGATCAGACTATTAATAACACAAATAATAATATTAATAATTTTGATGTTAATTTTGGTACAGTTTATACTCAGGAAGATATTAATCAAGCTCTTTTGAGTAATAATCCAAAAAATATAGTACCGCATACAGATACTGTAGGTCATGGGACTTTTTTAGCGTCTATTGCTGCCGGGCGTGAATACGGGAATTTCATAGGTGCAGCTCCTGATTCAGATATAATAGTAGTAAAATTAAAAAAAGCCAGTAATTATTACAGAAAAAAATTTTTAATCCCTGATAATCAAGAAGAAGCGTTTGAAGCGACAGATATTATGTTAGGAATAACTTTTGCGTTAAATCAAGCGGCTGCGTTAAAAAAGCCTGTTGTAATATGCTTAGGCCTAGGAAGTAATTTCGGTGGTCACAACGGCCAAAATAGACTCGAAAATTATATTTCTTTTATATCTAGTACCGTTGGGGTTTCTGTATGCACGTCTGCCGGAAACGAAAGCAATGCCAGACATCATACAGACGGAGTTCTACGTAATACTGACGATATAATTCCGATAGAAGTGCGTGTGGGAGAAACAGCAAAATCTATAAGTGTTTATATTTGGTATAGCGGTTGGGATAAAATATCTTTTTCAATTAAATCTCCTACAGGGGAAATCATAAATAGAATACCGTTTTTTGTTGGAACTTATTACGAAAAAAGACTTATTTTCGAGAAATCTTTAATAAAAATACTATATCATCAAGACGGCAGTAGATTTGCGATTGTACAAATAGAAGACGTTGTTCCCGGTATTTGGGAAATAAGATTACACGGCGATGTAGTGATAGAAGGGAATTTCCACGCTTGGCTGCCTATGACCGGATTTATCAGTCCTGATGTAGAATTTGTATCGCCAACACCAAACTATACTATTGTAGTACCGTCAACTTCTGATGGTGCTACTGTTGCCGGAGCTTACAACGATCGTGAGAAAAGCTTGTATATAAATAGTTCGTGGGGGCCTACAGAAAGTTCAAAAATTGCACCTGATTTTGTGGCTCCGGG
>JAFQKZ010000084.1 GCA_017414725.1 Clostridia bacterium | reverse complement strand
CCGTATAAACAGAGCTTGAGAAAAAATATATACAAAAAATACGCAGAAGAATTGGTGAAAAACGACAAAGCGTATTACTGTTTTTGCGAAAAAAAATTTGAAGATCAAGATAGTAAATTAATTTCCGGGCATAAAGATCCGTGCAGAAATTTATCTCAAGAAGAAATTGATAATTTATTAAAAAATAATAGCAAATATGTTATAAGACAAAAAACTCCGGAAACCGGGACGACCTGTTTTCATGATTTAGTTTTTGGAGAAGTCGAGATAGAGAACAAAGAAATCGAAGATCAGATTTTGCTTAAAAGCGACGGTTTTCCAACGTATAATTTTGCGAATGTGATTGATGATCACGAAATGAAAATTACACATGTTGTCCGTGGCAGCGAGTATCTGACTTCAACTCCGAAATATAATCTTTTATATCAGGCTTTTGGCTGGGAGATCCCGGAGTACATACATTTGCCGTTAATTATGGGTAAAAATTCGGACGGAACGGTCTCGAAACTATCAAAAAGACATGGCGCTGTGAGCTTTGAAGATTTGATTTCTATGGGATACTTGCCCGAAGCGATTTTAAATTACATAGCGTTTTTGGGGTGGTGCCCGGACACAAATCAAGAGATTTTTTCTCTGCAAGAATTGGTAAGTAATTTTTCTGTCAATAATATCAGTAAATCTCCGTCGATTTTTGATTACAAAAAATTAGATTGGTACAATTCCGAGTATTTAAAATTAAAAACAGATCAAGAGTTTGAAAATTTGAGTTTAAATTATATCAAAAAAGTTATTAAAAATCCTGATATAAATATCTCTAAAATTTGTGTGTTAATAAAAACCAGAATCTCTAGATTAGAAGAAATACCGGAATTAATCGGTTTTTTTGAAAATATTTGTGAATATGATATAAATTTATTTGAGCATAAAAAAAGCAAAAGTACTTGTGAGAGTTCGCTTGAGATATTAAATAATATATTAAATTTATTTAAAAATCTAGAAAACTGGGATTATGATAATATTCATGACATGTTAATTAATTATGCTAATAAATATGAATTAAAAAATTCTACAGTGATGTGGCCGGTAAGAATAGCAGTTTCTGGGCAGTTGGTGACCCCGGGCGGCGCTATTGAGATTTTGGAAATTTTAGGAAAACATGAATCCGTAAAAAGAATAGAACTAGCAGTAAATAAATTAAAAATAAACAAAAAATAAATTTTTGGGTGAGAATTTATGGAAGATATTAATAAAAATGCCGGAAATTTTATTTTCGAAAACATAAAAAAAGATATATCGCCGGACGGAATTTTTCATGGCAAGACCGTACATACGAGATTCCCGCCCGAACCCAACGGCTATTTGCACATTGGACATGCCAAGGCGATTTGCATTGATTTTGGAGCTGCTCAAAAATTCAATGGGCTCTGTAATCTGCGCATGGACGACACGAACCCCGTAAAAGAGGACGTCGAGTATATTAATTCTATCAAAGAAGATGTCAAGTGGTTGGGTTTCGACTGGGACGACAGATTTTATTTTGCATCGGATTATTTTGACAAAATGTTCGAGTTTGCGTGCGATTTGATTGACAGAAATTTGGCGTATGTTTGTGAGCTTACTCCGGAGCAGGTCAAGAATAATCGTGGCGACGCAAGCACTCCGGCTGTCAGTCCGTATAGAAATCGCCCAAAAGAAGAGAGCAAAGATTTGTTTTTACGGATGAAAAATGGTGAATTTCCTGACGGAGCCATGACATTGCGTGCAAAAATCGACCTGAATTCCGGAAATTTCAACATGCGCGACCCGGTTTTGTACAGAATTAATCATGCAAGTCATCACAGAACCGGAAATAAATGGTGTATTTACCCGATGTACGACTACGCGCACCCGATTGAAGACGCGCTCGAAGGGATAACTCACTCGTTGTGTTCTTTGGAGTTTGAAGATCACAGGCCGTTATACAACTGGGTTATACAGAATATTAATCAAAATTTAATTAAATCGCAACCCAGACAAATTGAATTCGCAAGATTGAACATTAATTATACTGTGATGAGCAAGCGAAAACTCAGAAAATTGGTCGAAGAAAACATAGTTGACGGCTGGGACGACCCGAGATTGCCGACTATCAGCGGCCTCAGACGTAGGGGTTACACACCTGAGTCTATAAGAAATTTTTGCGATAAAATCGGCGTTTCGAAGACTATAAGTACCGTTGAATACAATTTTCTCGAGCACTGTTTGAGAGAAGATTTAAATTTGCGCGCCAAAAGAGTTATGTGCGTATTAAATCCTGTTAAATTAATTATTGCAAATTACCCTGAAGACAAAACAGAATATTTTGAAGTCGAAAATAACCCGAATAATATTTTAGATGGTACCAGAAAAGTCAGTTTTTCGCGCGAAATTTACATTGAATCCGATGATTTCATGATTAATCCTGTGAAAAAATACTTCAGATTGTTCCCTGGCAATGAAGTTCGACTGAAATCTGCTTATGTGATCAAGTGTACAGACTACAAAATTAACAATAATATTTTGGAGATTTATGCCGAGTACGACCCGGATTCGCGTGGCGGGAACACTCTTGACGGTCGCAAAATCAAGAGTACAATTCATTGGGTTGACTCAAAAACATGCGTCAATGCGACTGTGAATTTGTATGAGAATTTATTTTTAGACGAAAATCCAGAGTCTCAAGAAAATTTTATAGATAATATTAACAAAAATTCGCTAAAAATTCTAGAAAATTGTAAACTTGAAGCAAGTCTGAAAAATTACAAACTAGGCGAAAGCTATCAGTTTATGAGACTGGGGTATTTCACACCGGATTTAAAAAATTGTACAGAAAATAATTTAGTGTTTAACAAATCCGTAAGTCTTAAAGAAAGTTTTAAAATAAATTAAATATTTTTAACAGGAGTATTATATTGAAGTTATATTTTTATTACGGAGTCATGGGATCCAGCAAGACTGCAAATGCTCTGATGAAAAAATTCAGTTTTGAAGAGCGCGGCAAAAGAGTTCTGCTCATGAAGCCAAGTTTGGACACTCGTAGTGGCAAGACTATTATTAAATCACGCGTTGGTCTGTCAAGTGAAGCTATAGTCATAGAGAGTAATTCTAAAATTCGAGATTTGGTAATTTCTCACGAAAAATTAAACAATCCGGAGATAATTATTATCGATGAAGCCCAATTTTTGACTGAGAACCAAGTCGATGAACTTCGCGAAATGGCAGATAATAATATCATGATTATGTGCTACGGTCTGAAGACTGACTTTACAGGTAGGCTTTTCCCGGGTACGAAAAGAATACTGGAGATTTGCGATACTGTCAGGGAAATTCAGTGTATGTGCACAAAATGTGGTACAAAAGCGATTATGAACGCCAAATATTGTAACAACAAAATTATTTATACAGGTGATATTATTGACATTGGCGGAGACGAAAAATATATTCCGCTTTGTCACAAGTGCTGGACTTTAGGTGAGATATAAACATAAAATTATATATTATATACAAAAAACTTGCTTGCTAAATAACTTAACAAGCAAGAATTTTATTTAAATTATGTTATTTGATTTCGACTTGGGCGCCGAGTTCTTCGAGTTGTTTCTTCAGATCTTCAGCAGCTTCTTTGCTTACTTTTTCTTTTACAGCTTTTGGAGCTCCGTCGACAACGTCTTTAGCTTCTTTCAGTCCGAGTCCGGTTAAGTCTTTGACAGCTTTAACGACTTTCATTTTGTTGTCGCCGGCTGCTTTTAGAATTACATCGAATTCAGTTTTTTCTTCAGCCGGAGCTGCTGCCGCTGCTGCCGGAGCTGCTGCAACTGCCATAGGAGCTGCTGCGGATACTCCGAATTCCTCTTCGAGAGCTTTTACGACTTCGCTGAGCTCTAAAACTGTTAAACTTTTGACTTGTTCGATTAATTGTGCTACTTTATCTGACATTATGTTTACCTCCATAAAATTCATGAAAATTACAAAATTTTAAAAATATTTTCGAATATATTATGCACTTTGCTTGTCTGCGATTGCTTTTATAACTAATGCAAACGATCTCAATGTACCATGTAAAACATTGGCGAAACCTTGGATTGGTGCGTTCAAGCCGCCCAGAACTTGAGCAATAAGAACTTCTCTCGGCGGAAGTTTCGAAAGGTTCACGACTTCGTTACTATCAATTGCTCTGTCATCAATAAATCCTGATTTGACTTTGAAGAAATCATGATCTTTGGCGAACTCGCACAAAATTTTAGACGCCACGACATAATCATTAGCACTTATAGCTAAAGCCGTAGAACCCTTTAGAGAATCGGACAATCCAGCAATTCCGGCATCTTCAGCCGCTCTTCTCAATAACGTATTCTTGACGACCATGTATTCTACTTGAGCATCGCGCAATTTTTTTCTCAACTGGGTGTCATCTTCGACATTTATACCCTGATAACTGACGACTACGCCGGCACAAGAAGAACGCAATTTTTCAGAAATCTCGCTAACTATTGCTTTCTTTTTCTCCAGAACTTTTGTACTTGGCAATATTTTCACCTCCGAATATTTATAAAACAAAAAAGCCAACTTAATTATTCCCAATGAACAAAAATTGACATTAAATACGAACGATTACTCGTCCTCGGCCGGCAAATTTAAACTTTAAATAATTTTAAATAACAAAATTATAAGTACCGACTGTCTCAGGAACAATTATTACTTAATATTTTAAATTACAAACAAAAAAATCTCAAGTTAATTTTGCATTATTTTTTGTTTAAGTTTTGCGAAGTCTGAAATATCATGTACATTTTGTGTTATTATTTACTACAATCTTGTGGTTAATATTTTGTTTTTTATTCAATATACATAAATATTTGTTTGAAAGAGGTGCCAAATACTTATGAAAAATCCAGTAAAAAAAATTTTGATATCTTCTATTATATTTGGTGTATTTAATACAAATAATTTGAATTTTGTTCGCTCAGAAGCACCAGTTTTAACATTTTCAACAGCAAATTCAACAGAAAGCACCAAAAAAATATGCGAAAACTGTGCAGAGCAAATCAAAAATTTAGAATACCGGAATTCTTTATTAGTATCTGAAAACGAAAAATTAAAACACAGCAAGAACAAATATAAAAAGCGTGCCCGCACATACAAACAGGAACTTGACTCTTTTAAAACTGAATTTTATCGTGCAAAATCAGAATTATTAACAGAAATATTATTAGAACTTAACAAAAAGCATGGAAGCAAAACTCTAGATGCCAACGGACTATTTAGCAAGTTTATAAATTTTGATATAAAGTATACAAATAATGGTAATACCGAGATTGCGCCGGGGCAGAACAATGTGAATGCTAAGACTACTGTTGCCGGAGCCGCTATGACTGTTTAAATCACGTTTATGATTATTTCACGGAGATTATTTTACAATGACAGATGTTGCTATAATCCAAAATTGGCCAAAATTTAGAGATTTTATAATAGAATTTTTGCAAAAGTACAATATAAATCAAAGAGATATAACCAGACTACTAATTTCATGTGAGGAAATTTTTACTAATATTTGTAAGTATGCGTATTCACATTCAAAAAAGACAGGAAATATTAGCATTGAACTTGCACAAAATAATAATATTGTTGAAGTGAAATTTGTTGATTCCGGAGTCAAGTTTGATCCGACCGGTATACCTATTGCAGACGTAACAATGCCTGTTCATGAACGAAAAATTGGTGGTTTAGGACTATATATAGTTCGAAAATTTGTTGATAATATACAATATAAATATTTGAATAATTGTAATATATTAATATTGACCAAACAAATAAATGATTTAGATAATTTCAAGGAGGAATAATTTATGGAAGCAATTAAAAAAATTATAGATGATAAAACTATTTATGATATTAGTGGTAGGGTAGATACTCAAACTGCTCCGGATTTGCAGGACATTCTTGATTCGGATTTAGATAATTTTGAACAAAATCAAACGAAAGTTAATTTAGTGTTGAATATGAAAAACGTTGAGTATCTGAGTAGCGCTGGCCTTAGAACCGTGTTACACGTAAAAAAGAGACTTGATGCTTTTGAAAACGATTCAAGCCTCTTGATAGTAAACGAGATTCCGGAAGTGCGTGAAGTGTTCGAAATGACCGGGTTTACAGATTTTCTTGTTTTTGGTTTGATGGATGAAAATGGACAGATAACAGAGAATCCTGAAATCGAAACCAGTGAGTCTTCCGAGTGATTCTTAGAGTTTCGCGTGGACGCATTAGGTGTTAGTTTGGATTTTTTACTGTGGTTGTCCGAATCAATGGCGACCCTGCATTAAATATTTAATTTCTCGAAAGCACGTTGTAAGCTATAGCACATTCGATTTTTTTCTTTTGTATTTCACATGATAATTTGTATGGGGTTTTTAAATTTTTATTGTGCTGATAATTTTTGGAGCTGCATCCTCCACAACAGTAATATTTCGCCCAGCAGTTCTTACACTCTTCTTTGTGATATACACTCAATTTCAAAAACTCTTTTTTTAGATTATTATCAAACATTTTTGTGTATGTATT
>JAFQKZ010000083.1 GCA_017414725.1 Clostridia bacterium | reverse complement strand
TCTTGGAAACATTTCCCACAGTTCTTGCATTTTAAGCTTTGTATTCCTGTTGCTCTCTTTCCGTTTTTCACTACTTCTTCGCTTTCGCAATGTATGCATTTTATTTTGGTCAGCGCCATCACTTTTCACCCTCTTTTCCTATCTTATCTCTCTCCTTTTTGTTTGTCAAACCTTCTAGTACACAACCCAAGCTGTTAAGATCATAGTCATATTCCATGTTTAGTGCATTTATCACACAGGGTGATTCTGCGCCAATAACAACGCTTACTTCTAATGTGTTATTCGATCCCATAAACAATCAATCCTTTCTAATTAAATACAAAATAATAAAATCTGTCATAATCTTTCGAAATAAATTATGACAGAAAATTATATATATTAATTCAATAATTTTATAATTTTTGTGTATTTTGGCGAAAATTAATTATATATTTATACTAACCCAGCTTTTTTTTTAAGATTAGTCACATGTACTTGATTGGTGCGTGCGAAAAAAGTCTCGCCGCTTGAGCTATGACAGTAATAATAATAGTCAGTGCGTGCAGGATTTAAAGCTGCATCAATAGCGTCTAACCCGGGGTTGCAAATCGGGACCGGCAGTAAGCCGTGTATTTGATAAGTATTATAATTATTGCTGAAAGTCTTTATTAGATTTGCTGGTACAACAATTCTATTAAATACAAAATAATAAAATCCGTCATAATCTTTCGAAATAAATTATGACAGAAAATTATATATATTAATTCAATATTTTTTAATTTTTGTGTATTTTGATGAAAATTAATTATATGTTTATACTAACCCAGCTTTTTTAAGATTAGTCACATGCACTTGATTGGTGCGTGCGAAGAAAGTCTCGCCGCTTGAGCTATGACAGTAATAATAATAGTCAGTGCGTGCAGGATTTAAAGCTGCATCAATAGCGTCTAATCCGGGATTGCAAATCGGGCCCGGCGGTAAACCATGTATCTGATAGGTATTGTAATTACTGCTAAAAGTCTTGAGTATGTTCGCAGGTACAGACGCTTTGTTTTTATACGGATAATAAACCGTAGCGTCGATTCTTAAAATATGAAGCGAAAATTCGTTATATCTGTTGTGCCCGTCGGTTTTCAAGGTTTCGAGTCTATTATGAATTACTGACGAAATATTATACATGTCTTGTTTGTCAGCGGCCTCAGCCTGTATCAAAGACGCAATCGTAATCACATCTGACAAATTCATATTTTTGTTTCTAGCCAGCTCTTCTATAGTAAAATTATTATTATTTAATTTATTATATATTTTTTTGTTGTAATTATTTAATATTTTGCTGATAACATTTTCAGGCTTTTCGTTTTTATAAAATCTATAAGTATCCGGGAACAAGTATCCTTCGAGTTTATAGAGTACTTTTGGGTCGGTATTTTCGTAGACAAATTTATATTTTTCTTTGAATTTATCGGAATTACAGGCTTTCAGGAAATCTTGTTCGGAGCAAATATTATTGCGGTTCATTAAACTTGCGCACTCTAAGACATTCATGCCCTCGGTAATAGTAATTTCTATTACGTCACGAATATTCTCTTTATTTTTAATATGATTCAAGATTGTCTGGTAGTCCATAGTAGTTTCGAGTTCATAAAATCCACCATAAAATTTATTAGACGAACGTGTACCCCAAGCATATAATTTAAAAAACCATTTTTCTTTTATTATATTTTTATTAACAAGCTCCTGTGAAACTTGGTTAATATCAGCGTTCTCAGGGATTTCTACTTGTATAATTTCGCTAGTTTTTCCAATAGCCAACATATCATTGATTCCGGCCATGATAAACCTAGAGATTAGCACTGAAATTATTATCAGGCACACTAACCAGGCTATTCTAAAAAAACAACCATTTTTTTCTGTTACATATTTTTTAGATTTTTTTCTCATACTTAAACTTTACTTTCTTTAATTTTTGTTATTTATTAATACAACAGCATGTGCGGCAACACCCTGGAGAGCACCCGTAAATCCCAGGTTTTCTTCAGTTTTAGCTTTAACATTAATATCATTAATATTTATTTTACATGTATCAGCTATGTTTTTTCTTATGTTATTAATATAACTTGACAATTTAGGCTCTTGTATAACAATTGTACTGTCTATATTAATTATTTCATATTTTTTTTCTATAATTATATTATTCACATGTTTTAATAATATTAGACTGTCTATATTTTTATATTTTATGTCGGTATCAGGAAATAATTTTCCTATGTCACCAAGACACAACGCACCTATTAACGAGTCTATTATAGCGTGCACCAAAACATCAGCATCCGAATGACCTAACAGACCGAATTTATAAGGAATTTCAACTCCGCCAAGTATCAGTTTTCTGTTTTCAACATATCTATGGACATCATATCCGTGACCAATTCTCACAGCTTACCGCCTTTCTGCTGCATGTTATACATTTATGTTAAATAATTTTAAAGAATTTTCGTAGATTTTGTCATATATAATATTAATATTTGTATTTAAAATTTCTGATAATCTCTCAGCAACGTATTTTATGTACGCAGAAATACAACGTTTTCCTCTAAATGGAACAGGTGCCAAATACGGAGCATCTGTTTCGAACACAAGATATTCCAACGGAATATTTTTGACAACTTCACAGATAGTCTTTGAATTTTTAAACGTAAGAACTCCGCCGATGCCCAAATACATATTTAAATTTATTATTTCTTTGGCCATTTCAAGACTACCGGAAAAACAATGGACAACACCCTTAGGTCTATATTTTTTCAAAATTTCCAGAGTATCAAAGTGAGCTTCTCTGTCATGCACTAATATTGGCAAATCATGTTTCAAACTCAAATTAATTTGCTCTTCAAATATGTTTTTTTGCAAATTTTTATTATTATTATCAAAATAATAATCCAGACCTATTTCGCCAATAGCTATAATTTTATTATTATTTAAAATCAAATTTTCGAGATTATTTATATAATTTTTATCTAAATTATTTATATTTTGCGGATGAATTCCAACAGCACAATAAACATGATCATACTTTTTTGCAAGCTCAACAGAAACTTCAGAACTCTTCAAATCTACACTAGCATTAAGCACACCATAAATATTATTTAATTTTAAATTTTGTAAAATCTCATCACGCTCCGAATCAAAACTCTCGTCATCGTAATGTGCGTGCGTATCAAAAATCTTATACAAATTTTATCACCATATTATATATTAGTAATATATATTTAACTGATTTTGCTTCCGGCAGGTACAGAATTATCCACAAAAATTACTTTTACATTATTATTAATATCTTGAGACGCAAGAATCATACCTTGACTTTCGATTCCGCACAACTTAACAGGTTCAAGATTTGAAACTAAAATTATTTTTTTATTAATTAAATCTTCAGGTGTGTAATAATTCGAAATACCCGATACTACAGTTCTATTTTTTGTGCCATCATGTACTAATAATTTCAATAATTTTTTAGATTTTTTAACTTTTTCGCACTCTAATATTTCTCCGACTATTAGTTCTGTTTTAAAAAACTCGTCTATTTTTATTAAATTATTACCGTTATTATTATTTGAAATAATATTTTCCAGCTCTTCGAGTTCTTTCTGGACGTCTATTCTCGGGAATAATATAACAGATTTATTTACTGTGGTGTTTTTCGGTAATTCGCCCCAGTTTTTTATTTTATCCCATGTGCAAATTTCTGAAGAAATATTAAGTTGTTCTTGAATTTTGACGGCTGTTTCAGGCATAAACGGCGAAATCAACACAGATACTATTCTCATGGCTTCGCACAAATTATACAAAACACATGCAAGTCTATCGTGATTTTCAGGATTTTTGTACAAATCCCACGGCATATTTAAATCTATATATTTGTTACACTTTGAAACTATCAACCAAACATCGGAAAGCGCCATGGAAAACTTGAAGTTATCCATATTAATTTCGTAATTTTTAATAGTATTTTCGACTAGATCTAACAATTCCTTGTCAGAATTCACAAATCTCTGGTTATCTATAAGAGTATTATTAAAATATTTATCTATCATGCTGATAGTTCTTGACACGAGATTCCCCAGATCATTTGCAAGATCAAAATTTATTCTATTTATCAGAGCTTCATTAGTAAACAAACCGTCTTCGCCAAAAGAAAACTCACGCATTAAGAAATATCTAACAGCGTCAACGCCATATCTTTCGCACAAAATCTCAGGATCTATCACGTTACCTTTTGACTTTGACATTTTACTACCGTCACCGAACAATATCCACCCGTGACCGAAAATTTTCTTTGGCAACGGCAAATCAAGAGCCATTAATATCGCCGGCCAAATCACAGCATGAAACCTAACTATTTCTTTTCCGACAAAATGTACATCTGCTGGCCAATATTTCTCGAAATCTTGCGAATTTGCACTCAAATATCCCTGTGAAGTTATATAATTAGTCAAAGCATCCAGCCAAACATATATCACGTGTTTCGAGTCAAAACTTACAGGTATCCCCCAGTTAAAACTCGTTCTGGTCACGCACAGGTCTTCAAGACCCGACTCGACAAATTTTATCATTTCAGATAATCTTCCGTCCGGCTGCAAAAACTCAGGGTTATTCTTGTAATATTCAAGTAATTTATCTCCGAACTCAGAAAGCTTAAAAAAATACGCTTCTTCTTCGGTCCACTTTACTTCGCGACCACAATCCGGGCATAAATTATTATTCTCTTTTATTTGTTTCTCAGTAAAAAACGCCTCACACGGAGTGCAATACCAACCTTTGTATTTACCCTTATATATTAAATTTTTCTCGTATAATTTATCAAAAATTTTCCGGACAATTTCTTTATGATTTTTATCTGTTGTTCTTATAAATTTATCATATTTTATATTTAATTTTGTCCACATTTTTTTGAAATCTTCAGAGACAAAATCCACATAATTTTGAGGAGACTTAGACTCTTTTTTTGCACTATTTTCAGCTTTTTGACCATGTTCGTCCATGCCGGTAGTGAACATCACGTCGTACCCCAGCATACGTTTATATCTCGCTGTAATATCAGCTGCGACAGTGCTATAAACATGTCCAATGTGTGCTTTCCCGGAAGCATAATATATTGGCGTAGTAACGTAAAATTTTTTGCTCATGAATTATAATATCCCCTCTGAAAATTTTATTTTTCTGAAATTATATCATGATTTCAAGAAAAAACATATATTCACTGTTGTATAAATTTTTTACGAACCATTATTAACAATATTATAATAAAAACACAGTATATAGCAATAGAAATTATAGAAGACTCAAAACCAAAATTCCCACCTTATGCTAGTATTAATTAAAAAAGAAATTTTGCATACAACGTTAAAGCTATAATAGCAAATACCCGTGGTGCAACTATATTAAGGCAAAACCGCGTATATAAAGATAAAAAAGAATAGAGGAAGCAAGAAGTATCAAAAAAGCAAAAGAGGCAAGTAAATCCCTGCTTTTTCTACTCAAAACAAGCCGTAATCAGACCGAGAGGCCAAAACGCCTGTCAGCGAGATAGAGGTTTGCAAGAGCAAACAAAATATTCAATTTAGCAAACTGCTTTCGTTTACCTCGATATCGAGTTTTACGAAAAGCGAAAAGATTTTTGATAACAGAGAAAACATGTTCAACTTTAGCTCGAACAGAAGATTTTTGATGTTCTTTCTTT
>JAFQKZ010000011.1 GCA_017414725.1 Clostridia bacterium | reverse complement strand
TCTATTTTATTATTATTTTTATTATTATTAATATTTTGATTATTAAATATAATATCTCCGGAACTTGGAATTTCCAGTAAATTTAAACACCGTAAAAACGTACTTTTTCCAGATCCCGATGGCCCGATTATTACTATGTGTTCATTGTGTTTTACTTCCAGATTTATATTTTTTAGTATTTTCTCAGGCTCGTGTGTTTTGTTATTAATATATTCTTTACATAAATTTCTAATTTTTAGCACTTTTTCTTAGCCTCTTTTCTAATCTTGAAAATACCGAACCAAATATTGATACTATTATTAAATATATTACAGAAATAGTTATTAACGGAACCGTCGGTTCGTATGTACTGCTACGGATAATATCTCCCGCACGTGATAAATCTGTAACTCCGATAAACCCGGCAACAGAAGTCTCTTTTACCAATTGTATTAATTCGTTTATTAAAGTAGGCAGTACAATTTTAATCGCCTGCGGAACTATTATTTTTATCATAGTAATTTTTCTGGACAGCCCTAATGATCTCGCAGCTTCGTACTGACCTACGTCTACAGATATTATTCCGGAACGTATTATTTCAGACACATATGCACCGGAGTTTATTCCAAAAGCTATCATGGCAATTGTAATTTTATTTAATCCCGAAGATGCAAATATAATAAAATGAGTTACGAACAACTGTGCCGTCGCAGGCGTTCCGCGTATAATTACCAAATATATCTTTGCGATGAATTTTAAAATTTTTGTGAATATATTATTACTTTCACTTGTATTTATTACAGAAATTAATGTTCCTATTATTAGACCTATTAAAAGTGCGACTATTGTAATTCTCAAAGTATTATATAATCCCGTGAGAATAATTTTATATCTGTCTTTTTCGAACAAACTTCTGTGAATTCGAGCTTTTAAACTTCTGTCCGAACTTGCAGATACAGTAATATATTTATCTGTAATGTGCTTGAGTTCTCCGGAATTATCTAGTTCTTCTATAATATTATTAATAAATTCTAATAATTCTTTGCGACCTTCGGGGACTACTATTCTGTAACTTTCTTCAAACAGAGAATCTTCAAGAACTTTTGCTTTGTTATTTAAAATTCTGGCAAGATTACGCGCCGGCAAATCATCGACTATTATTACATCTATTCTTTTGTTTTCTAGATCTGTTACTGCATCTGAAATTTGATTATATCTTTCTATTCTGGAATCTTTGAAATTTTGTGTGCAATATAAATCTCCTGTTGTTCCGATCTGAACACCGATATTTTTATTATGTAAATCTTCGTGATTTTTAATATCACTTGAATTTAATACTAATATAGACTGTGATGCAATATAATACGGTATCGAAAAGTCTACGCCGTGAGACTTGTCGTCACTGTAACTCATCGCAGAAATAGCAAAGTCACACGTATGATTAGAAATCTCAAGTGTAAGCGCATCAAAAGACACGTCGTTAATTTCTAATTTAATTTTTTTGTTTAATTTCTCAGATAATTTCTCTGTGATTTTTTCTGCGATTTCTATGTCTATACCTGTGATTTTATCTCCGTCGTGAAACTCAAACGGTTCGAACTCTGCGTTCGTAGAAACTTTTAATATATTTCTTTTGGAAATCTCACTTAGACTATATATTTTTATACTATTAAATTTGCCAAAACTAAATATACATATAATTATTAATATTAAAAATTTGAGTTTTTTTTTTAAGTTCATAAAGTTACTTTTTCCTCGTGATTTTTGTCATATAAATACGGTACTAATATAGTAGTAATTTTCTCGTGTTTTCTGAGTTCTCTCTCTAGTACAAAAGTCGTTCTATTATGATATATCTGATCCCAGAAATTATTCCCGCTTATTCTCGTCAGCACAACTGTTAAATTTTGATCTGACATTAAATTAAATTCCCGGTCTGAAATATATTCTTTAATAGGTATCATAGGATCTCTGTATGGAGTCTGAATTACTGTTATAGGAACTGTAATCCCAAGTTTTTCCCATTGTCTTTGAATTCTTTCAGTCTCGTCTTCTGAAAAAGATACGTGTAATACTGTTAAATTACTTGTGATCATATTTGCATAATCAAAAGTCTTTAACGCCGCTTTGTTTATCTTGTCTATTAATACTATACATGGAAAATTATCAGTAGTCTGCGTAGGTTTGTATTTATAATCATATCCCAAAATACTTATATTTTTTAAAAATTTAAAATAATGTCTATAAGTATATGACATGAAATACATTAAAATCGGAGATATTATTAATAATATCCATGAACCGGATACGAATTTAGTCGTGAATACTACTATAGATCCTATAAAAGTAACAAGCGCTCCTATGCCGTTTATAATAGACTTGTACTTCCAACCTGGTTTTCTTGATCTTCGCCACTTTACAAACATTCCGAATTGCGAAATAGTAAACGAAACAAATACTCCTACAGAATAAAACGGTATTAATCTGTGCGTGTCAGCTTTGAATATTATTAATAATATCGAACTTAATATAAATATAAATAATATCCCGTTCGAGAAACTTAATTTGGCTCCTCTTTTTGCAAAATGATGCGGCATATAATGATCTTTTGCCAGTACTGACAACAAAACAGGGAGACCACTATATGAAGTATTGGCCGCTAAAATTAATATCAAAGAAGTCGTGATTTGTAAAATATAATACATGATATTATTCGATCCGAAAATTACCGAGCCCATTTGTGATAACACAGTCTTGTTCTCTATAGGAATTACTTTTAATACACTCGCTAAAAAACTCGTCCCGCCAAATATTAATATAATTATCCCGCCGAGCATGAATAATACGTGATTGGCGTTTCTTTGTGACGGCTCTTTAAAACTAGGAATCGCGTTGCTTACCGCTTCTACACCTGTTAATGCCGAACATCCCGACGAAAAAGCACATAAAAACAATACCAAACTCATGCTTTTTAAATTTCCTGTTAAAATATTCGAAATTTGACTGTTATCATACGTAATTATATTTAAACTTCCGTTAAAATATTTCGCAAAACCTGTAAATATTAATATTATCATAGAAAATATAAATATATAAGTCGGCACACCGAAAATTTTTGAAGATTCTCCTACGCCGCGTAAATTTATCAAAGTTATAAGTCCCACGCATATCAAAGAAATTATTACTTTATATGACTCTAGCCATGGGCACACAGATACAATCGCAGCTGTTGATGAAGAAATACTAACTGCGACTGTCATGATATAATCTATAATTAAACACGTAGCGGCGAGCAAAGAAGCTTTACGTCCAAAATTCTCTTTTGATACGACATATGCCCCGCCACCATTGGGGTAACAACTAATTATCTGAGAATACGAGAAAACCAATATTAATAATAATATCATAATCGGCAAACTCACGAGACCAACATAATTTACAGCTAATATACCTAAAGCGGGCACAAGCGCCATTAATATTTCTTCTACGGCATACGCCACGGAAGACACGGCGTCACTCGCCATAATAGGCAATCCCCAGAGTCTAGATAACTTTTCGTTTTGTAACTCATCGTCTTTCAGTGCCTCGCCAATAACTATTTTTTTTAATTTACTAATATCCATAAACAAATTTCATCTCCGTCTCGACAAAACTTTCAGATCTTTATCAATAAATATTAGCTTAGCATATTTCACAAAAAACTCAATTATTTATATTTATTAAATTAATTAATTATAGTCGTGTGTAATTCCAGCCTGCGAACTTTTTTCTAAACTCGGATAAGTATAAGTCCTTAACTCCAATCTATTATTCTGGATTTCGATTAGACCTACGGGTAAATTTCGTATCACACGCGGTCCAAATCTATATGACCAATTTATGGGATTAGTGCAAACACAGATTTCCCGAGGATTTCCGAAAGTTCTTGTGTTTTCGTGATTATGCCCATGAATCAGGCACTTTAAATTATCTTTCACGATACCATCTAATGACGAAACGCCATACTTGTCGACCACTCCACAATCGTATGTATCCATGTATGTGGAATCCAGCGACTTATCCGCACGTATGATCAATAGTTCTTCTAAAGGTCTGTTATAAGTATAAGTAGAGTTTGTTCGGGAATCTATGTCATATTTAAGTGGTTTCTTCTGTTGCCGTGCCCAGTCTATGGTACCAGAAGGTCCAAATCCTGCATGAGTGCATACAAATTTATCATCAACAATAGCCACCAAAGACAAACAACTATCAAAACCAGTTCTTGCATCGATACACTTGGTAGCAGAACTAGAAAACTTCGAGTTAAATTCAGTTACATAAGGATGATCCATTTCACGTTGTCCCTGTGTGTCATGATTACCACGGAGCAAAAACACCCGGTCAGAATAACATATTTTTAATAAAGCTAAAGTGTACAAAACTTCAACGCTGTAATCCCCACGGTCAACGTAATCCCCTAAAAATAGTAATTTAGTGTTATCAGGATCTTTCAAAAACTCGTCAATTACAAGACTCAAAGACTCGAAATCGCCGTGAATATCACTCGCTATTAGTAATCTATCTCCATTGGTGTTTATATTTATTACTATATCGTCTTTCTTTAAACACTCGGTGGCAGCAGACAAAACATTAGAAAAATCACTGGAAGAAATAGTGGTTTTGACTCCATTAATTTGCCCGCTGGATATATCGTTTTTAAGTTTCTTGTATTGCTCTACAAATTTTAAAGACATCCTATTGTTGAACAGCAAGTATCCGCCAAAAAGAATTGTTCCCACAGCTACGCTAGTACCGCCAACCCACCAACCGGGATCAGCTTTCATAGAACTTTTTATTTCTCTAGCAAAAGACTGCAACTTTTCAATGCTTTTTTCTTGCCACGTTTTTGAAGTATTATTCCCAGCAAAACACATGTTGCTTGTTATCAATTGACCTAAAATTAAACTTGTTGCTATTTTTCTCTTTACAAATTTATTCATATTGAATCACTTCCTTTGAGTTTGTTTAAAAAGCACAATGCGTAAACGATTTTATGTTAACATTGCATGATTTGTGTGTCAAATAGAATTAGGAACGCTGAAATTTAATGTGATAAAAGCAAAACACGA
>JAFQKZ010000082.1 GCA_017414725.1 Clostridia bacterium | reverse complement strand
GATTTCAAAGCTTTTTCTTTGCCGTTGAGATAATCTTGAACAGCGTTTTGATTGGAATTTATAGCTTCTACACAGAATTTTTCTAGATCTTGTTCGGAAATACCCTGCATATCTTGTTCAGAAATAAACTCAGAAATGTCTTTGCCTGTTTCGAGCATGTTTATCAGGGTTTTCTTAGCGAGATTCATATTAATTTTATTAGTTTCTACCAGAGTCGCAAGTTTGTTTATTTGCTCCGGCGTAACTAAAATATCAAATTTCTCACGTTCAGATTCAGTTTCTATAATCATGAAAATCTGGCCTATGATAAAATTACAGATAATTTTTGGGGATTTTAAATTCTTAATAGAACTCTCGAAAAAATCAGAAACTCGTTTGTATTTTACTAGTAAAGCAGCGTCTTTTTCTGAGATTTCATATGAATTTATATATTTATTTATTCTAGAATCTGGTAACTCCGGTAATTGAGTTTGTAATTCTTGAATATATTCTGGTTTTAAATTTATTTCTGTTAAATCCGGATCTCTAAAATATCTGTAATCCTGAGCGTCTTCTTTATCTCTCATAGATTCAGTAGAATTCGTGCTTTCTATATATCTTAGAGTTTGCTGGATTATTTTTTGATTATTACTTAATAATTCTGCTTGTCTTTCGAACTCATAGTCTATAGCTTTTGTCATGAAAGTCACGGAATTCATGTTTTTAATTTCAGTTCGAGTGCCTAAAATATCGGAATTCACGGGTTTCACAGACACGTTGACGTCACATCTCATAGAGCCTTCTTGCATTTTACAGTCCGAAACGCCGGCATATCTCAAAATATTTTGTAATTTCTCGACATATTCACGAGCTTCACTCGAAGAACTTATATCAGGCTCGGTGACTATTTCTATTAATGGAACTCCACCCCGGTTATAATCTATATATACGTCGCCGTTTTTGTGGACTAGTTTTCCAGCATCTTCTTCCATGTGAATTCGATTAATTCGTATTTTTTTGTGATTCGAAAGTTCTATATAACCGTGTTCACAAATAGGAGTATAATACTGAGAAATTTGGTACGCTTTTGACAAGTCAGGATATACGTAATTTTTTCTGTCCATAAAAGATTTCAAATTAATTTTACAGTTCGTAGCAAGACCGGCTAATATAGCTAGTCGTACGACTTCAGAATTTAATTTCGGTAATGTTCCGGGGAGTCCTATGCAAACCGGGCAACAGTGAGTGTTAGGCTCATCACCAAATTTATTTATACAACTACAGAAAATTTTAGTATTAGTTAATAATTCTACGTGTGTTTCAAGACCTACAACTAATTCGTAATTAGAGCTCACAAATATTTACCCCCATGTTCAAATTTTTCGAAAATTCAAAATTTGTATTTATCTCAAACTGATGGGCAATATTCAAGAGTTTAGACTCTCCGAATTTTTTGGTAATTAACTGCATGCCTATGGGAAGATTATTATGATCAAAACCACACGGAACTGAAATCGCAGGGACCCCGGTAATGTTCACAGGCACAGTACAAATATCAGATAAATAAATTTCTTCCGGAGTACTGTAATTTTTGTTTAATTCAAAAGCCGTAACAGGCGAAGTCGGAGTTAACAAAACATCATATTTCTCGAAATTTTCTTCAAATTTCTGAGTAATTTTATTTCTCATATCTTGTGCACGTTTATAATAAGCGTCATAATAACCCGAACTTAAGACATAATTCCCAAGCATGATTCGTCTTTTTACTTCTTTGCCAAAGCCTTGACTACGCGTTTTACAAATCATTTCGTTTATATTTTGATAATTCTCAGTCCTGAAACCGTATCTTACACCGTCAAATCTAGATAAATTCGAAGCCGCTTCGGCACACGCCAAAATATAATACACAGGTAAAGTATATTTAATTTCCGGGAAATCAAAATATTCTATGTGTGCGCCCAAAGATTCATAAATTTTCATAGAATTCTCAAGACTCGATTTTATTTCCGGATCTATACTATTATAATATTCTCTTGGAACTCCGATTTTAATATCTTTTATATTTTTATTTAAATTTTCATAAGTATTTGTTTTTTTGTTTTTTAATATTTGGCTTGAAGTTGAGTCTTTTGGATCATAATATGAAATGTTATCAAAAATTATCGAAATGTCTTCTACAGATTTTGCAATAGGACCAATCTGATCAAAACTCGACGCATATGCTATAAGACCGTATCTCGAAACTGAACCGTATGTAGGTTTCAAGCCGACGACTCCACAAAAGCTCGCAGGCTGACGGACAGACCCGCCTGTATCTGATCCGAGTCCAAACACAGCCAGATTACCCGCAACTGCAGAAGCAGCACCGCCCGAACTTCCACCCGGAACATGATTTAAATTATGCGGATTTTTAGCTGCACCAAAATACGAAGTCTCACAGGAAGAACCCATTGCAAATTCGTCCATGTTAGTCTTGCCTAATAAAACACTATTATTTTTGTGCAAATTATCCCAAACTGTAGAATTATAAATCGGAACATAATTCTCGAGAATTTTCGAACAGCACGTAGTCTTAAGATTCTCAGTACTGATATTATCTTTGAGAGTCATTGGAATTCCCTCAAGAATATTTATTTCCTGATTATTTTTAATTTTATTATCTACTTTTTTTGCGCTTTCAAGTGCACTCGATTCTGTAATATTTACATAACAATTTAAGTCATTGTTATTTTTTTTTATATTATTTAAATAATTTTGAGTGAGTTCCGTACACGAGATTTTTTTTGAACAAAGCATATCATGTATCTTTTTAATCATATCTAAACATCAACTCCAATTAACACAAATCTTAAATATTT
The DNA here is from genome assembly GCA_017414725.1 of Clostridia bacterium. GTDB lineage: Bacteria > Bacillota > Clostridia > Oscillospirales > Acutalibacteraceae > UMGS1491. The sequence goes on along the minus strand of JAFQKZ010000082.1, from coordinate 2,144 downwards.
ATCTGAATTTCTCGAGATAAAAAAATCCGTCTTTTCCGTTATTTACATTTTTCAAAATTTTTTCTCTAGAATAAGACTCTATTATTTCATCTTCACGCAAATTATTCTGAGTATTACTATTATTTAAATCTGTATTAATATTTTCAAGATCCTGTAATTGATCAACAAAATTTATCATGCCGGTCATCTCAGTCTTGAAATCTTCAATTTCTTGTTCAGTCAAGTACAACTTAGATAAATTTTTAATATTTATAATTTCTTCTTTGGTAATCAAAACTTGTTTACCTCCTGAATTATTATTAATTTTTGATTTTTATATGTATCTCTCTTAATTGCTGTTCCGAAACTTCGCTCGGCGACCCTAACATAACATCTTGCGCATTGCTGTTCATTGGGAATGCTATAACTTCACGAATGTTCTCCTGATCGAGCAATAACATTATCATACGGTCTAGTCCCGGGGCCATTCCCGCATGCGGAGGTGCACCGAATTTAAACGAATTATAAAGAGCTCCAAATTTATTTATAATATCTTGTTCTGTATATCCTGCTATTTCAAAAGCTTTTAACATAATCTCAGGATCATGATTTCTGACTGCTCCCGAAGAAAGTTCTATTCCGTTACACACTAAATCATACTGATATGCAAGAATATCTAACGGATTTTTGTTCTTGAGAGATTCCAGTCCTCCTTGTGGCATCGAAAACGGATTGTGCGTGAATATTACTTTTCCGGTCTCTTCATCAAGTTCGTACATCGGAAAGTCTACTATGAAACAAAATTCAAATTTATTATTATCTATTAAATCTAGTCTTTTTGCGAGCTCAGTTCTTATTTGTCCGGCAAATTTCGCAGCAGTATTTTTAGATTTATCAGCAATAAAATATACAACTGAATTTTTTACAATATTACATTTTGAGATTAATAACTCTCTTTTGTCATCAGGAATAAATTTGTTAATCGGTCCCGCAAATTCAAAATTTTCATTAATTTTTATATATCCAAGACCTTGCATGCCAATTTCAGTAGCAAAATCTTGCATTTTGTCAAAAAACTTTCTTGGCTGAGAGTTACACTCAGGAACAGTAATAGCACGGACAGTCTTATTCTCAAACGCCGCAAATCCGGAGTTCTCAAAAATTTCACTGATATCTACAATTTTCAACGGATTTCTCAAGTCAGGTTTGTCTGTACCGTAATCTAACATAGACTGTTCATAAGTTATTCTGGCAAACGGAGCGCTCGAAACTTGTTTATCAGAAAACTTGCTGAAAGTTTCGTATAATAATTCTTCGGAGATTTTAAACACGTCTTCTTGCGTAGCAAAAGAAATCTCAAAATCCAATTGATAAAATTCTCCCGGAGATCTGTCAGCTCTTGAGTCTTCATCGCGAAAACACGGTGCGATTTGAAAATATCTGTCAAAACCCGAGACCATTAATATCTGTTTAAAAATCTGCGGAGCTTGGGGTAACGCATAAAATTTACCCGGGTGTTTTCTACTGGGAATTAAATAATCTCGCGCTCCCTCAGGAGAAGACGCTGATAATAACGGCGTCTGAATTTCCGTAAACCCTAAATCATGCATTTTGTTTCTCAAAAAATTCAATATTTCTGACCGAAATATTATATTATCATGCATTTTTTTGTTTCTTAAATCCAAAAATCTGTACTTTAATCTCAGTTCTTCTTTTGTTTCAATAGAATTTGTTATCTCGAACGGCAACATAGAACTACATTTTCCGAGTAATTTTATGTCTTCGCACTTAATCTCTACCAGTCCTGTTTTCAATTTTGGATTAATATTCTCTTCAGTCCTGAGAATAACTTCACCCGTTACAGTCACAGTACTTTCTTTCGAAATATTCTTAATTAACTTAAAATCATGAATGACTATCTGGACATTACCGGTCTGATCGCGCAGATCCATAAAAGTTACTCCGCCGTGATCACGAATATTTTCAATCCATCCGGCGACTCTAACATTTTTATTTACTAATTTTTCCGTTACATGTCCGCAATATTCCGTACGATATATATTATCTAGACTCATTAAAACTGTCATTCCTCCACAAAAAAATCAGAGATTAATATTTTTATTTTCATAATAAATATTATATCTCCTGATTTGTGTTTTTACAAG
>JAFQKZ010000081.1 GCA_017414725.1 Clostridia bacterium | reverse complement strand
TGCAAACCTCTATCTCGCTGATAGGCGTTTTGGCCTCTCGGTCTGATTACGGCTTGTTTTGAGTAGAAAAAACAGGGATGTACTTGTCTCTTTTGCTTTTTTGATACTTCTTGTTCACTCTTCTCTTTTTTGTCCCTATATACGCGGTTTTGCCCTAAATAAAATATTTTTTAATCTTATCTGCCTTTTGACTACTTTCACAACATTTACCTCTGTATATCGACTCATCTTAAATCTTTTCGGTATTTGAAATCTGTATTTTCTCCCGGAAATATTATATAAATAAATTATGTAATAAATTTCGGGAGGAATAGTTTTGGACTACACAAAAAAGTGTCTAGAGATTCGCAGGGATACTATTATTTGAGTTAGAATTCATCGCTTTACAACTAAAAAATATTATGTTATAATTATTTACAGATTATAAAAACAAATATAATCTGTAATATTTTTTTATTAAAGAAAGGAAGAGTTTTACTTTATGAAAAAGCTCAATAAAATTCTAGCAGTTGCTTCTACTGTCTTGTTTTTGACTTGTACAGCGGGGGTAGAAACTCAGGCTGAGGTTATCTTAAATGAAAAAGGCGTGCCTATAGAACTTAAGTATTCTTCTGAAACCCCGTCACTTGGTGAGATTTCTCAGGATATGCAAATACTTGAGAATTATGTTAAAAAAAGAAGAAGCGAAACCAAATTGGACGACCAGATAAAATCATATTCAATCTGTTTAAATAGACTTTTAAGAGAATGCGCAGAGAAACACCGAAATCAGATCATACTCACTAGAAATATAGCAGAGGCAGAAAAGCTTCTACAAGAGTACAACGCCAAGTATGAAGATTTTATAACAATCGTATCTGCGGAAGCTGCTAACGGCGCCGTGGGTCCTTGTACGTTTTGGGCACATTATCTAAGCTCTCTATTGAGTAAGGCGAAAATAAATAACCACATTTTAGTGCTATCAGGAGGATTGGGAGCGGCACATGCTATCGTAATATACCGCATAACCAAAACAGCACATTGGATGGTTTTTACGTGTGGCTATAATCCTGCAAAACGAAAATTGCCATCAGAATTGACTTTAGAACAATATTTACTGGGCTATATCGAAACGGCCCCAACAGACACAGAGATCTGTTTAAACCCAAAGTCATTTGGCGAAGTCGTTAACCACCTGCGTTTTTATAAAGACAAGCCTCAAGAATTCACCACAGAAGTTATAGATATGTACATAGATCACCTACTGAAGGAGCCTGGAAAAGAAACCGAGCTTACAAAGTATATTGCTTCTATTAAAGCTCAGAAAAAATAATTTTAGTTTGAATAAAAATAGATAGACTAATCTATGTATTTTGATTAATTTGTATTTTCTCCCGGGAATATTATATAAATAAATTATGTAATAAATTTCGGGAGGAATAGTTTTGGACTACACAAAAAAGTGTCTAGAGATTCGCAGGGATATATTGTTCGAAATCGGAACACTTGGTGTCGGGCATATAGGTGGAAGTTTTTCGAT
>JAFQKZ010000080.1 GCA_017414725.1 Clostridia bacterium | reverse complement strand
TTGTCGCTTATCATAGCTATAAATTCTGAATTTGTAGGCTTCCCTCGAGAATTATGAATAGTATATCCGAAATAATGATTCAAAATATCTATATCTCCTCGGTCCCAGGCTACTTCTATGGCATGTCTGATAGCTCGTTCAACTCTGGACGGCGTAGATTGGAAATTTGTTGCGACCGACGGATATAACTGTTTAGTTATGGCGTTGATCATAAGCGGGTTCTCTATAGATAATTTTATAGAGTCACGTAAATATTGATAGCCCTTGATGTGTGCCGGAACGCCAATTTGATGTAAAGTCTCAGTTACTTTTAATTCTATATTTTCAGGGTGTATATTAGAAAAATTTGTGTCGTTAAAATTAGAATTTAATTTAACTTTATAATTTATACGGAATATTTTTTCTACTAGTTGAGCGGTAGTTATAGGTTTTACAACAAAGCACGAGGCACCGGCATCCAGAACTTCTTTTTCAAGACCAAAACGTCCAAAGCTTGACACTACTATAAACATAGGCATTTCTATTTTGCGATTTCTTCTGATAGTAGTCATGATTCCGATAGCGTCTATACGAGGCATAAACAAGTTAAGTATAACAATATCAGGAGAATTGTTTTCTATTACTTCTATAATTTTATACCCATCTCTAGGTAAAAACGATAGTTCCATAGAATATTGTTTAAATACTTCTAACGATTCTTGCCCAAGCTCTAGAGCATCTTCAACCGTTAAAACTTTTAACTTGCTTTGCATACAAATATGCCTCCAAATAAATATTTTATACCATTATTATTTACATATATTTCCAAATATGTCAATTAAATTTCCAAAAAATAACAAATATTTGTATGATTTATCATCACACAATCTAAATTTGTAGTAAAAATTCATATTAAAAATTAAAAATATTAATATATTTTGTCAGTTCAAATAAATAATTCGCGAATTTTACAAAATTTGGTATTTTTTGGATTTATTTGGTATTAATTTTATACGTCGGCACTATATCTGCAAGAGCAAGTTTTATTTCTTGGTTATTACCTGTATTAGCAATATTCTCGAGTGTTTTTAATTTCTCGAAAAATTCTTGTTCGTTAATATTTATCGGGCTTCCGATATATATTTTTTTATTGTTGGTTTTTTTAATGCCTTCTTCGTCCATGAGTAACTCTTCGTATAATTTTTCACCGGGTCTTAGCCCTGTATATTGAATTTTTATGTCTACATGCGGAGTCAAACCTGATAATTTTATTAAATTCTCAGCTAGATCTGTAATTTTCACAGGGTCGCCCATGTCAAGAACAAAAATTTCGCCACCCTGAGCCAGCGCTCCGGCAGTTAATACTAAAGAAACTGCTTCCGGTATAGTCATGAAATATCTGATTATATCAGGGTGCGTAACTGTTACAGGGCCCATTGATTTTATTTGTTCCTCAAACAACGGTATAACAGAGCCGTTAGAGCCCAGTACGTTTCCGAATCTCACGGCTACGAATTCTGTACGTGATTTTTTGTTCATAACTTGTACTAATATCTCACAAAGTCTTTTTGTAGCTCCCATAACATTTGTAGGATTCACGGCTTTGTCAGTCGAGATCTGTACGAATTTTTCAACATTATATTTATCAGCAAGTTCTAAAATATTTAAAGTCCCGAAGACATTGTTTTTTACGGCCCCTTCAACATTTTTTTCCATTAACGGTACGTGTTTATGGGCCGCAGCATGAAAAATTATATTTATATCTTCAGTCTTAAAAATTTCTTCTAGTTCGTGTTTATCACAAATAGTACAAATTTCTATTTTTAACTCGAAATTTATATTATATTTTCGTCTTAATTCTTGATCGATTTCGTATGCACTATTTTCGTATACATCTAAAATTATTAATTTTTTGGGATTTATCTGTGCGATCTGGCGACATAATTCTGAGCCTATAGACCCGCCGCCACCGGTTACTAAAATATTTTTTCCGGATAAATAATTACTGTACTGACTCGTGTCTAATATCACAGGATCACGACCAAGTAAATCTTCGACTTTAATTTTTCTCATCGCAGATTCAAGCGAAACGCCTGATGTAATTACTTCGTATATATTTGGAATAATTCTGGTTTCCAAAGAAGTTTGTGCACAGATATCTAAAATTCTGCGACGTTCTTCTCCTGAAATAAAATTTATCGCAAATAATATTATTTCTATATTGAATTTCTCACAAATTTCAGGTATTTTGTCTGTCGAGTTCTCGACTTTTACTCCCATGATTTTGCGGCCGATTTTAGAACTGTCATCGTCGACTATTGCTACAGGCAAATACTTATTTTCTGAATATTTTGAGATTGTTTTTAATAAAGAAACAGCACACTCTCCGGCACCGATTATTAACATTCTTTTTTTGTTTTTATAGTCTTCTTCTGATACGTTATTTAATAATATATTAACCCTGTATAATATTCTAAATAAAAATATTCCCAGAGTCGATACTAAACTAAATATTATATATACTTTAAATCTAAGCCTGTAATTTATTAATATACTCGTAACAAAAAATAATATATTCGCAGAAAAACTTGTTACTCCGGCATAAAAAAAATCTTCTGTATCCGCGTATCTCCAAATTTTATCATATAACTTAAAAACTATAAATATTATTGAAAAACATATGTTCACACACGGTAAACATTGCCAAAATTCTTGTGAGTTAAAAACTAATAAATTATTCTTGTGAATCACAAAAGAAACATAAAAAGACAGATTCCAAATTACAAAATCACAAAAAAACAACATATATTTTCTGTATTTCTTGACAAATCTCCAGATCATATCTTTTATTTTTAATATTTTACTCACATTTTTCGCTCTTTTCTTTTTTATTATATTTTATTATTATATTATTTATTATTTAATAAAATTATTATAACGTTCCAAAGATTCTGTCGCCGGCGTCCCCGAGACCAGGCAAAATATATCCGTGCTCGTTTAATTTCTGATCTTTCGCAGCACAGTAAATTTCAATATCAGAATGAGCACTGTGTAATTTATTAATTCCCTCGGGAGAAGCTAATATACACATAAATTTTATATTTTTTAAATTTAAATTTTTAAGTTTTTGGACAGAATCAACAGCCGTTCCTCCTGTCGCTAACATAGGATCTAACAAAATAATAGTGCTTTCAGAAGAAATATTCGGCGGTAATTTAAAATAATATTCTATAGGTTGTAAAGTCTCGTGGTCTCTTGATAATCCTATGTGACCTATGCGAGCATTGGGAATTAAATTCAGAGCCCCCTGAATCATGCCCAGTCCTGCTCTCAAAATCGGAACAAATATTATATCTTCTTGAGATATTATATTAGATTTCGTGATCTGTAACGGAGTCTCTACGGTCTTTTCATGTAATTTCAAATTTCTCATGGACTCGTAACACATTAACATTGTGATTTCATGTATTAACTCACGAAATTCTTTTGAACTCGTGTTCTTGTCACGTAAAATACTAATTTTGTGCTGTACCAACGGATGGTCCATTA
>JAFQKZ010000010.1 GCA_017414725.1 Clostridia bacterium | reverse complement strand
TTATTCATAATATCTTCAGATATTAAAAACTCTTCTGCTTTGTAATTTTTTCTAATTTTATTTATTAGTAATATATTTTTATCTAAATATTTTTGGGTATAAAATATTTTTTTAATTTTTATATTATTTTTCAGAGCTTCTTCTAAAAGTTTCGTACCGTCTATTGCAAACAAATTCTCTTGTTTTCTAGTTTTAGAGCAATAAATTATTTTTTTTACGTGTTTTATATTTAAATTATTTTTACTTGTTATTTCTGTAACCAATTTTATGTACTCCAAATTTTAAATTTATAATTTTAATAATTCTTGCTTTTTTATATCAAATTCTTCTTGTGTAATGATTTTTTGGTCCAATAAACGTTTGAATTTCATAATCTCATCAGCCACGGAAGTTGTTTGGCCAGTACAATTTGTGTAATTAGAAATCGTTTCCAGTAATGTTATGCATTGTTGCGCATTTTTTGTCGCTGATTTATAAACAAAACTTCTGATTTTAGTTCTAGTCGTTATGAAATTAATGTATACCACATCTGTATACGTATTTTTTAGCGAAACACGCAATCTCATTGTATGACATATGTTCTTCTCTCTTCTTTTACCGGTTATACCTCCTATGATAGCTCCTATACCACCAAAAAACAAACCTCCGGCAATTGCACGACCTAAACCGCCTTTGAAAACCGTTTGATTATCTTCCAGCAACTCAAAACTTAATAAATTTTCATACGTAAAAATATCTTGTCCAATCTCAAAAAGCTTATTATTCTCGTCTATACTTATATAATTTCCTACAAATTTCGTTGGTTTAAACTTTTGAACTATTATTTTACGAGTATTAATTAAATTAGCTATTGATTGTTGATTATAAGCCATCGGATTGCTTAATGTTGAAATACCGGCACTGTTCAAACAATTCATACAAATTACAGCATCCGAAATTTGTATTTTTCTAGATAATATTCCTAATTTTCGTTCACAAACAGCACATAATTTTTTGGCCATGATTTTTCACTTCTTTCTAATTTTAAATTTATAATTACTGTATAATCGCTCCGCCCAATACGTAATAATTACTATCATAAAACACTATGCTTTGTCCAGGAGCAGGAAAATATTGAGGACTGTCAAAAAAAACTTCTATAGTACTATTTTTATCTGAAATAAAATTTATTTTGCATGGACTTATTATTTTTCTTGTATATCTTAACTTAGCAAAAATTTTTATATTTTTATTATTATAATCAAAATTTGGGTCTATAGACACAAAATCTCTTGCAAGTACGCTTGTACACCCGCCGTCTAAATATTCGACTAACGTAACAGTATTATCTATATTATTTATATTTTTTACATACATGCGTTGCCCAAGAGCAACTTCTAATCCTTTTCTTTGACCGACTGTATAATTTATAATTCCTTTGTGATCGCCTATATAATCTTGATTTTTATCTATGAATTTACCGGGTAAAAACCTTGTCTTGCTATTATTTATCACAAAATCCTGATAATTTTGATTTTTTATAAAACAAATATCTTGACTTTCTTTTTTTTCCGAAACAGGTAAATTATATTTTTTTGCTAACTCTCGAACTTCCGGTTTATTTAAATTCTCCAACGGAAAAATTATACGCGAAAGCTGTTCTTGTGATAATCTGTACAAAAAATAACTTTGATCTTTCATATCACCGGATTTCTTCAATCTCCAAATATTATTTGATTTATCGTATTTAATTTGAGCGTAATGCCCGGTTGCGATGTAATCATAATTTAATTTTAAAGCTTCTTGTAACATAAAGCCAAATTTTATGTACTTGTTACACATAACGCACGGATTGGGAGTTCTTCCGGATTCATATTCTTGCACAAAATAATTTAAAACATATTTTTTAAACTCTTTTTTAAAATCTAACACAATATGATTTATATTTAAAATTTTAGAAATTTCCTGAGCAGAACATATGGAATTATCTGTTTCCTCGCTATCAAATAACCTTAAAGTAACACTCGTTACATTATAATTTCTTTCTTTTAAAATTAGTGCAGCAACAGAACTGTCAACGCCTCCACTCATACCTATTAAAACTTTAGACAAATACTTTTCTCTCCTAAATTA
>JAFQKZ010000079.1 GCA_017414725.1 Clostridia bacterium | reverse complement strand
TTGCTAAATTGAATTTTTTGTTTGCTCTTGCAAACCTCTATCTCGCTGATAGGCGTTTTGGCCTCTCGGCCTGATTATGGTTCGCTCTGTGCAGTGAAAACAGGTGCTTTCCTGTGTCTCTTTTGCTTTTTTGATACTTCTTGCTTCCTCTATTCTTTTTTATCTTTATATACGCGGTTTTGCCTTAGGTACAATTTGTTTTTTGCTTTTTACTACACTATATACGGTAATGCTTTAAATTATATTTTTAAAAATACTCTAATATATATGATATAATTAATTCTAGTTAATTTTGTAAATAAATGGAGTATTAAATATGCAGGATTATTCTAAACGAGCGTGGGTAGAAATTAATTTAGATAATATCAGACATAATTTTGATGTTATTAAAAAAACTGTAAACAAAAATACTAAGATTTTGTGTGTCTTGAAAGCAGATGCATACGGTCATGGCGCACCATTTTTGTGTAAAGAATTCGAAAAATTGGGAGCAGATTGGTTTGGAGTATCAAATATCGATGAAGCTATACAATTACGTAGAAGCGGAGCAGATTTGCCGATATTAATTTTTGGATACACTCCGCCGGAACTTGCAAAAAAATTGGTTAATTATAATATTACGCAATCACTTTTTTCAAAAAATTACGCACATAAATTAATTAATATTTGCAAAGAAAATAATATAAAAATAAAATCTCACTTAAAAATTGATACAGGCATGAACCGAATCGGTTTTTTGGCTCAAAATAATGACGATATAAATAATTCCGTACAAGATATTTTAGAAATTAATAATTATTCTGAAATAGATATACAGGGAATTTTTACGCACTTTTCGGTTTCAGATAATATTTCAGATAATTATACACAAGAGCAATTCAAAAAATTTATAAATTTAGTAAATATATTAGAAACAAATAATATGAGTTTTGATATTAAGCATTGTTGTAATAGTGGTGCGGTGATTAATTATCCGAAGATGCACTTAGACATGGTGCGTGCAGGGATAATTTTGTACGGTCTAACACCATCTGAAAATTTAAATCAAAAAATAAATTTTAAACCTGTTATGTGTTTAAAGAGTATAATTTCACAAATAAAAACTATTCCTGAGAATATATCTATAGGTTACGGACGTGGATATATCACAGATAAAAAAATAAGACTTGCCACAGTACCCATAGGTTACGCAGACGGATATTCTTGTTCTTTTTCTAATAAAGCATATATGTTAGTATGTGGCAAAAAAGCAAAAATTGTAGGGAAAGTTTGTATGGATCAGCTTATGATAGATGTTAGTGATATTCCTGAGGCCGGCGAGAATTGTGAAGTCGTGCTGTTTGGGGACAATAACAATTTGCTTACCATAGATAATCTTGTTAACATGGGTTCAAATATAACTGTAAATTACGAATTAATGTGCTTGATCGGCAAGCGAGTACCTAGATATTATTATAAAAATAATAAACTTATCGGAAAACATAGTTATTTATAATTATCAAATTATGTTGTATAATTACAATATAATATTTTCGGGAGTTTAAATTCATATGCTAAAAAGAAATTTGCAGGATTATATAGAACAATTTAAAAATAAAAGAATAATGATTTGTGGTTTAGGCAGAAGCAATATGCCTGTTGTAAACATATTAACACAACATGATATACCTGTTATTATCTATGATAAAAACAATATAAATAATTTAGATAATAACAAAAATATAATATATAGACTTGGCGATGAGAGCGTTTGGGATGAAGATTTCGATATCATTGTAAGAACTCCGGGTATGAACTTTCACGATTCCAGAATTACAAAATTACGTGAAAACGGTGCTGTTGTTACGTCTGAGATAGAAATATTCTTTGATTTGTGTCCGTGTTTAACTATAGGAATTACCGGTAGTGACGGCAAGACAACTACTACGAGTATAATTTCTGATATACTGAAAAATTCCGGTTATACAGTACATACAGGCGGAAATATCGGAAATTCTATTCTTGAAAACATAAATAATATTAAATCACATGACATAGCGGTACTTGAATTATCAAGTTTTCAATTAATTTCTATGGCAAAGAGCCCGGATATCAGCGTTATTACTAATATTTCGCCTAATCACTTAGATGTTCACAAAGACATGCAGGAATATATAGAAGCCAAAAAACAGATTTTCATGCATCAGGATATTTTTTCACGTACGATAATTAATTTTAATAATAACATAACAAAAGATTTCGCTCAGGACATAAAATCTAAGTATATATATTTTGGTTCAAAAATAAATAATATTAGTAATTCAAGTAAAAACATAGTTTGGGTAGACGAAAATAATAATATAATTTATACTGAGAATAACAAAAACGAAATTATTATGAACACAAAAGAAATAAGAATTTTAGGTAATCATAATATAGAGAATTATCTTGCAGCTATAGCATGTGTAAAAGAACTCGTAAATAATGATAGTATAATAAAAACTGCACGTGAATTTTCCGGAGTAAAGCATAGACTTGAGTTTGTCAGAAATATAAACGGTGTGAATTATTATAATGATTCTATCGCGACTACTCCAAGTAGGACTATAAACGGTGCTTTGAGTGTTTTTGAGAACAAAAAAATAATTTTAATCGCCGGTGGCTATGACAAAAAAATTCCGTTTGAAAATCTAGCAGAAGAAATTATAAAAAAAGTTTCTGTTTTAATACTTATGGGCGATTCTGCACCAAAAATTTATGATAACATTATAAAAAACAATAAATATGATAAAAACTCGTTAAGTATAGTTAATGTAAATAATATGAACGAAGCTGTTCTGGAAACTCAAAAATATTTAAAAAATGTAAAAAATCCTGAAGATTATGTAGTGATTTTATCTCCGGCGTGTGCAAGTTACGGATTATATAAAAATTTTGAAGAGCGTGGCCAAGATTTTATAAATATAATTAATAATATTAAATAAAATTTGTATTTTTTTATGTTTTATGATAATATTTGTTTTGACTTTGTATTCAAAAAATAAAAATATTTTTTATATGAAGCAAATTTAATTTATTTTTTGAGGAGAATTGTTTTATGAAAAGCGATATTCAGTTAATCAATGAAAATCAACTAGAATTAGTTAGTGGTGGAACGTTGGTAGAATTCGCGTGCCTACTGGGATGCTGTTGTAGCTTTGTGTATGGTTGTTATCTAGCATTGACACGAAATAATAATCCATTAAACCCGCAACATAATCAGGGCGTTCCGGAGTTGCCAAACTCAAACCAAATATACCGTATTATCAAATCTGTAATTTTAAGACCGGTATGAATTTTTTGAATTTCTAATACAAATATTTTATAAATTAAAACAAAAAGATTTCATAAATATAATTAATAATATTAAATAAAATTTGTATTTTTTTATGTTTTATGATAATATTTGTTTTAGCTTTGTATTCAGAGAAAATAAAAATATTTTTTATATAAAGCAAATTTAATTTATTTTTTGAGGAGAATTGTTTTATGAAAAGCGATATTCAGTTAATCAATGAAAATCAACTGGAATTAGTTAGTGGTGGAATGTTGGAAGAATTCACGTGCCTACTGGGATGCTGTCTGGGATGCTGTTGTGGCTTTTGGTATACTTTGTGTCAAGTATGGCTACAAAATAATAATCCATTAAACCCGCAAAATAATCAGGGTGTTCCGGGGTTACCAAACCAAAACCAACAGAATGAAATTCCGTACAGTAATATCAAACCAGACTAAAAGATTAATTAACTAAACATATACAAGTTCATATTATGTCTGTAATTTTAAGACCGGTATGAACTTTTTGAATTTCTAATACAAATATTTTATAAATTAAAACGAAAAGATTTCATAAATATAATTAATAATATTAAATAAAATTTAGTCTTGTTTGTGCGTATTATGTAATAAAATCTATCAAATACTTGTTTTATGTAATATTTTTTTATGTAAATTATATAAAACGAGGTAGATTTTTATTTTATGTACAAGAGATTTGTTGTATTGTTTAGTATTTTAATGTCATGTTTTTGTTTTTTGTTTTTTGTACTTGATTCTATTTCTTGTAAAAAAAATCTAAGACAAGCTGCTATGAATCAACAGTCTTATAAATTAAAAATTTGTGATATCCGTGGGACTATTTATGATTGCCGTAATATTCCTATGGTTAATACTAAGAAAAAAATTGTCGCTGCAGCTATACCGTGTTTGGAGTCTCTTAATATTTTGGATTCTATAATTAATGACTCCCAGAGAGAAGAATTATACAAAAAATGCTCAGAAAAAACTCCATTTATAATACAAGTAAATAAAAATAATAATTTAGATAGTAAATATGTAAAGTTCTTTGAAGTGCCGGTAAGATACTCCGGAGTAATTCTTGCCCCACATATTATCGGATATTTGTCTGAAAACAAAACCGGAGTCTATGGTATAGAAAAAGCTTATGATAATTATCTTTCTGACGTGAACTCAAACTCTGAGATTTGCGTGAAATATGATATAGACGCATCAGGAAAAATTATTATGGGTCGCGAAAATATAATTCAAGATAAATTGTACTGTGCGTCACAGGGCGTTGTTCTAAATCTTGACTCGCGAATCCAAGCTATCGCTGAAGAAGTCGCTAATAAATATATTTCTCGTGGTGCGGTAATTATAACCGAAGTCCCGAATTGCGAGATACGCGCGTCAGTGAGTCTGCCGTCGTTCTTTCCGGGTGATATTTCGAGTTATCTAAATAATCCAAATTCTCCGTTATTAAACAGAGCACTGTGTTCTTTTAATCTGGGCTCTATTTTCAAATTAATCACTTCAGCTGTATCTCTTGAAAAAAATATAAATAACATAAATTTTTACTATGATTGTACCGGAGAAAACAAAGTTCAAGATGCTAAATTCAGATGTTTTAACTCCAAAAAACACGAAAAAATTAATCTCGAAGAAGCCCTTGCGTATTCATGTAACGGATATTTTGTAGAATTAATTAAAAATATAGTAACACGCGATAAATTATTAGACATGTGTCAAAAATTGGGTCTAGGCAAAGAAATTAAATTAGCAGATCATATTTTCTCGCACGCAGGGCTATTACCGTCTTATGAAAGCTTAGAAAACCTGAAAACTCTGGCAAATTTTTCTTTTGGGCAGGGGAAATTATTAGTCACGCCTATGCAAATTTCTGCGATAATTAACACTATTGCTTCTGATGGGGTTTACACTCAGCCGAAACTCGTAAAAAATCTCGTGAACAAAAACATGGAAATTATTCAAGATAAAAATCTCGAGAATTTAAATACCAAAACTCAAGTTTTGTCTAAAAAAATCACGGATATTTTGAAATCCTGTATGAAAGCGTCTGTAGATTACGGCACAAGTTCACGCGGGAAACCCGAAAATAATATAACCTGTGGAGCTAAGACTTCTACAGCTCAAACAGGCATTATAGAAAACAACAAAAAAATCGAGCAATCATGGTACGCCGGGTTTTTCCCATACGAAAACCCGAAATATTCTATAGTTATACTCTCAGAAGCAGGTCGTGGCGGTGGCGAGAGCGCCGGGCCGGTCTTCAAGGAAATCATAGAACGAATATATAATGAAATACCGGAGATATTTGTGTAAGAAATATTGCACAAATTTTTATATAAAATTAACAAAAAAGTATTGACATTGTTCGCATATATGTATATAATTTCTATATCTTCGTGAAATAGCTATCACGAAGGTAAAAATTTTAAAATATTAAATTGAAGATTCTAAGGAGGAATTATTATGAAATTATTAGAAAACACAGCGATAGAATTGAAAAATCAGTTGACGGGCAGAAAAGTAGATAAGTTGAAAAAAGCCGAAGCCATAGCGATACTAAATGCGGTATTGAAAGCGGTAAAGGAAGACGCAGAGAAGCACAATGACGAGATAAATGAGAGTTCAACTCTTAAAACAGTGGTGGGAGAGTTGGCAAACTGCAAAGACGGTCAAGACATTTCCGCACTGTGGAACAAAAAAGGTTGGCTAACGAGACTAGGAGTTGCGAAATTAGCACCGAAGTATCTTTCTGATGCAACCGACAAAGAAACTGTTGGCACTTTAATAACCATAATGGATAAATCTCTTTAGAGTTTTATTTTACAATATTGCCTGGTTGTATAATAGTATATAACCAGGTTTTTGTGGTTTGGTACTAATATGTGAATACGGTCTGTAGTCTTGATGTAACGATTTTGTAGATTGTGTTTTTTTCGTACAGTAACCCGAAATGTTTTATAGTTATACCCTCAGAAGCAGGTCGTGGCAGTGGAGAGGATGCTGGATCGACTTTCAAGGAAAGAATATATAACGAGATATCTGAGATGTTTGCGCAAAACATTATGTAAAAACTAACAAAAGCAAAACTCTCGCGAAAACATAACAAATATCTTATATAAATAGATTGAGTTCGAAGTTGAGAATAGAAACAATTAAGGCAAGACCGCACAAAAGAAGAATGAAAAGCAAAAGGATACAAGATAAAATAGAGACATGATAAAACAAATAACCTTAAGTGAGCTAAGCGACTCGCTAGCACAGAGAAAAACAAAGAAAAAAGAATTACTAAATCGGATAGAGCGAATCGTACCGTGGGGCGAGTGGATAAAGATAATAGAACCGCACTACTACAAAGGAGAGCGAGGAAATAAGCCGTATGACAAGGAACTAATGCTACGGCTGTATTTGCTACAAAATTTGTACA
>JAFQKZ010000078.1 GCA_017414725.1 Clostridia bacterium | reverse complement strand
GCTGCTAATTCAAGCGTGTAATTTCCCGGGGACATTATAGTACTGGCTGCTTGTGGAGCAGTAACTTGAATATCATTTTTAGTCAGTTGTCCTACGGTTAATCTGTTTCCAGTAACTTCAACCCTAGCGGTAATATCTTGACCACTAAATATTCTCAGGCCGTCTTTCACAGCACTCTCAGATAACACTATATCAACAGGAATATCAGAAATAATCATAGGTATACTTTCTGAGCTATTCGAGGCCATTGCTATCCAGATAACAAAAGACGTCACGATAGAAAACACTGCAACAAATTTATTATTATAAAACAATCTATTGATTTTTATATTTTTAATTTTATCTTTTATAGTTCCAAAATCAATCAAATTTTGTTATGCTCTCTTTCTGTATTATTATCTTCAATATTATCATGATATAAAAATCTTTCGTAATCATATTTATTATAATCAAGACATGTTTCAAGAAAAAACAAATATATACCCGTATCAATTTTATTATAATAAGTTACTTTGTTTATGGGCATAATCCCACGTTTTCCGGGTTTTTTATATCTGTATATCAATAATTCTGTGCCTGTGTTTTCAGTATACCACGGTTGAGAATTACACGCACTCGGAGCAAATCTTACTATTTCAGCTATATTCAAAGTTTCTCCGGACCAAATCTCAGATAAATCTTTTCTTTTAGATTTAAACATATCTTTACGAAATCTATTTTCAGGTCCTTCCGGAATTTTTGCTATAGAAATCATTATTACATATTCAAGATTATCATCATAATTATATTTTGGCTTTCCGATGCCAAACCACAGAGCACCTATATTTTGCGAGCACAAATACAAATCAATTTGTTCACCGATATATCCGATATTACGCAAATAATCATTTTTATTTTCGCTGTAAAACAAAATACAATATTCCGCACCACGTTTACAAGTTGTGTCTTCTTCCGGCACAATCTCTATCTTAACTTTAATATCTTTGTCTAAATATTTAATATTATTATTTATAAATTCTTTTAGATTCTCGAGTTCATGATTTGATATTTTTTCAGTGTCTTTAAATATGTGAAAAGATTTTCTCTTGAATATATTTTTATAAAAATCCCCAGCGTTCATACTCAAAACACCTCTGTGTTTATATTATTATTTACGTGAAATTATCTGATAACAGTATACATGAATTTTTCTAGAATATCAAAAATGTGTTTATATATGAAATAAAAACTTTAAATCCCAGCAAAAAATACCGGGACTACTAAACAAATATAAGCGAACTATTATTTTTTGATATTTTTCAATAAAAGATAAACACTAATAATAAATCCGCATAGACCTAAAAATATTACACCAAAAAACAATATAACTATTAATATTTGTATTTTATTTTGTCTTTTAGAAATATTTTCAATTTGATAAATTTCACTGTTTGCTATATCTAATTTATTATTTGTGTTATCTGCGGTATCAATTTCTGTTGCGAATAAATTACAGATTTTAATTAAACGTCCGTTTGAGTTAAGACAAACATCGCCTTTAATAGAAAAATTAGACAACGTGCAATTTAT
>JAFQKZ010000077.1 GCA_017414725.1 Clostridia bacterium | reverse complement strand
GAGAAGTTAAATAAAGATTCAAACGTTGCAGTAATCGGAACCACAAACAGATTGGATCAAATCGATACCGCAGTCGTGAGACCGGGACGAATTGAGAAGTCAGTCAAATTCGAAAATCCGTCGAGAGATGTTATTAAGCGCATCTTAGAAACTAAACTCAAAGAATTCCATATTGAAGGTGGAGCAACCGAAGTCGAATTTGCAAGAGATTGTATGAGTTTGTTTGCTAAACCAGGAACCTCTGGGGCAACTGCAGCTCGTGTGGTTGAAATCGCAATTTCAAATGCTCAAAAAGAGAAAAATACTAAGATGTTAAGCGAAATTACAATTACTGCCGCTCATATGCGTGCAGCAGCTAGCTCTTTAGGATTGTGCTAGAATATATAATACTTTCTGAGTATTTATTGTAAAGGGTTGATATATTTATCAGCCCTTTTGTTATATTTTGGAGTGCTATATTTGAAAAATTTGTCTAATTTATCTAATTTAAAAGAAATTTTAAGTAAATATGATTTTAATTTCACAAAAAGTCTTGGCCAAAATTTTATTATAAATCCAGATGTTTGCCCTATGATGGCTGATGCGTGCGTAAATCTAGATTCTAAAAAAACCGGTATTTTGGAAATCGGTCCAGGTATAGGTACCTTAACTGAGTGCTTAGCTACAAAATTTGACAAAATAATATCTGTTGAAATTGACAAAAAACTAATTCCTATATTAACCGAAAATTTATTAGAATTTAATAATATAGAAATAATTAACGAAGATATATTAAAATTAGATTTAAACAAGATTATTGAAGAAAAATTTTGTGGTTTTGACAACATAACAGTGTGTGCGAATTTACCGTATTATATAACTTCTGATATTATTATGTATTTATTAGAAAATAATTTCGGTTTTAATAAAATCGTAATAATGATCCAAAAAGAAGTTGCCGAACGTATTTGTGCAGAGCCAGGATCAAGAATTTGCGGTGCAATAACTTTAGCAGTAAGATATTTTGGTAAACCAAAAATTTTATTTAATGTAAATAAGTCTAGTTTTTTGCCTGCCCCAAAAGTAGATTCAACTGTTATTGAAATAAATATTAATAAAACAAATTCAGAAAAAATTCTGGATAAAAAAATGTTTTTTAGATTAATTCGTGCAGGATTTAACCAGAGAAGAAAAAATTTAGCTAATTCTCTTAGTCAAATATTAAGCATTTCAAAATCTGATATAATCAATATTTTAGAAAAAAACAATATAAATTCAAATTATCGCGCAGAAAATCTTAAATTTGAAGATTGGGCAAATCTATCTAATGATATTTATAAACTCAGGAGTAACTAAAAATGAACGGAAAATTAATAGTAATCGAAGGCCTTGATGGAAGTGGGAAAAATACCCAAACTAAATTACTTCTAGAATATATGAGCCAAAAAACAAACGTACGTCATATATCTTTTCCGGATTATAACAGCCCGTCTTCAAGTCTTATAAAAATGTATTTGAACTCTGAATTTGGCGGTTCTCCTAGTGATGTAAATGCTTATGCTGCAGCATCTTTTTATGCGGTAGACAGATATGCAAGTTTTAAAAAAAACTGGGAAAAGAGTTATTTAAACGGCGAAATAATTCTTTGTGATAGGTACACAACTTCAAATTATATATATCAGCTAAGCAAATTAGATAAAAAATATTGGGATGAATTTTTGTTTTGGTTAGATAATTACGAATACGAAAAATTACAAATCCCAAAACCTGATCTGGTTATATATTTGAAAGTTCCGGTCGAGATCTCGCAAAAGCTTATGACTTCAAGATATTCAGGAAACGAACTTAAAAAAGATTTGCATGAATCTGATATTTTATTCTTAGAAAACTGTGCGAAATCAGCTGATTATGTTTCAAAAAAATACAACTGGAAAATTATAAATTGTACTGATAATCAAAATAATATTTTATCTAAAGAATTAATTCACGAGAAAATAGTAGAATCGTTATTAATAGAACAGAATATAAAAAACAAAAGTATGTAGAGAAAAGTTTTTTTGTTAACAGTTCAATAGATTTTGTGACTTAATGAGCAATTTTTTCTAAAATGTTATATTGTATTTCGATCAGAAGTACTTTTCTTCTGATGAAGTTGTATTAAAAAAACGATTTCATATCTGAAAGATTGTACAAATTTTGTAGAAAATTAAAAATTATTTTTTATTTGCTTTTGTCTGGACCAACTCATCACCTGTTGTGTTTGCTTTATTATAGTCTTAATTATATCATTATTTTGGATGTTTTTAGATTCTTTTTCTGCTGTTTTGTGTCTTGGTTCTCTATCTATAGGTTTGATAATTGCTAATAATTCCTCAGCTTGACTCGCGAAAAAGTTATATATATAATTATTGAAAATTATATATTAAGAGGTGCAAAACAGTGCATGATTTCGAAAAGTCGACAAGTTATATAGATTACTTGAAAAATTTACTACCGGCGATATTAACTATGGTTTTTTTGTCGTTCTATACTACTATTGATGGATTTTTCGTTGCGAGATTTGTGAATTCAGATGCATTGGCTGCGATTAACATAGTTGTACCAATTACATGTGTAATATTTGGAATAAGTGTTATGTTTGCCACAGGAGCAGGCGCTTTTATTGGCGAAAGCCTGGGACAGAGAAATTTGCAAAAAGCAAATAAAATATTTAGTTTTGTTTGCGTGGTACTATTAGTTTTTTCTATAATTTTCAGTATTTTGGGTGTGATTTTTGTAGAAAATATAAGCTTATGGTTAGGCACTACACCTAGACTTATGAGTTATGTAGTACCGTATGCTATTATGGTATTTGTCAGCACGAGCCCTATGGTATATAAATTGTTTTTTGAGTACATAGTGCGTAATGACGGTAATCCTAAAATCGGACTTTGGATGTCGTTCATAGGACTGATATTAAATATATTATTAGATTATTTATTTGTAAAAATATTTAATATGGGAACTTTAGGTGCGGGACTTGGAACACTGCTAAGCATAACTGTAAGCATGATTGTAGGTCTTGTCTATTTTATAAAATACGGAACTATAAAATTTTGCAAACCTGAATTTAATATGAAAATTTTTGTGAAATCATGTACAAACGGCAGTAGCGAACTATTAACAGAGCTTTCGACAGGAATAATCACATTTTTGTTTAATATCATAACTATTAAATATTT
Source organism: Clostridia bacterium (assembly GCA_017414725.1). Lineage (GTDB taxonomy): Bacteria > Bacillota > Clostridia > Oscillospirales > Acutalibacteraceae > UMGS1491. The sequence continues at coordinate 3,195 of JAFQKZ010000077.1, read as the reverse complement.
TGGCGAAGACGGCATAGCAGCTGTTACTATTATTATGTACGTGTATTATTTTTTCTCTTCTTTGTATTCAGGTATTGCAGTCGGAACAGCACCGATTATAAGTTATAATCTTGGCTCGAAAAATTATAAGAAAATTATAGAAATCCTAAAATATAGCTTTATTACTATAATTATAAGTTCTATATTAATCACTTTAACAGTATTTTTATGTTCAAATAATATTATAAATATTTTTGTATCTCAAGAAAATGTTTTTAATATAACTCTTTACGGACTGAAAATTTTTAGTTTAGTGTTTTTGTTTATAGGAGTAAATATATTTTTATCGAGTTATTTTACAGCTTTGGGCAATGGTCTAGTATCTGCTGTCATATCAGGATTAAGATCTTTGGTATTGGTGATTATATTTATATTAATTTTGCCAAAGTTGTATGGCGTACCCGGAATATGGCTTACCATGCCGTTAGCCGAAGCATGTACGATTATAGTAGCGTTATTGTTTTATTTCGATAATATCAAAAAAGTATACAAACTATACAAATAAAAAATATTTTTTGTTTAATATTGATATATTTTCTATAATATGATACTAAATAATTGTTGAACTTGGAACATGACCAGCAAGTTTAACAATTATATTTTTATAATTTAATTAAATAAGAATTTAAAAGAGTTAATAAAGGAGATGAATTAAAATGAAAAAAATAAAAAGAATATTAATATTTTCAGTGGTCATAAATTTATTTAACAGCCAAATCTCAAATTTTTTTAAAACGACATATGCTACTGAAACTTCAAATATTGTTACTTATGAATTACAGAACACAAATATGTCTGAAGAATCCAACAACAAAGAAAATAAAATAAATAGCATGATAAAAAATTTGGATTTTAGCACAATAAAAAAATCCGGAAAATTTGTAACGCCAATAGGTTTATGTGGTATATTATTGTCTTTGCTGAAAGATACTAATACAACTAAAATTAATAACGAGTCTGTGGGTAAGTTATTGACAGAATTCCAACAAGAATACCGTATAAATACCGAAAACATAAGATAAATTATTAAAAAAAAATTGTAAATAGAAGAAAATATTGAGAATATTAGAAATTTCTGTTTAGAGCTATCAAGTAGAACCGACTGTAGAAATCTAATAAATTCATACTATGATTACATGATTTATGTATACGGTAATATTAAAAACAATAGTCCTGTTATAACCCAAGATGATTATCGGTATACACCGGAGTGTGAGTTATTAAAAAATATAATCAAATATTGGAAAGAATTAGATCTTGAAATGGACTTACCTGAGCAGGAAATTTACGACGAATTACAAACCGAATATCTTAAAAACACTTGGTTAGAGAGATTCGAAAGTTTTGCAGATATTGGTTTAATAAAATCCCAATATTTTGTTCCGCTAAAATTATTTTGCGATTCGTTCAAAGTTTTAGTTGATTTCCAAAAATTAGATTATATTGATAACACCAAAAACAGCGATTTTATAAGATTCACAAATGATTTAGAAAACATAAAACAAAATATAACTAAAGAATATAAAGCGACTAATAAAATCGGTGACAAAATTTCAGATAATTTAAAACTTGAAATAAATAATTTTCTAGAAAAATATTTTGAAAATATATCCGGATTTGAAGAAAAATTATATGTGAATATTGATGATTTGCATGGTAAAAAAGAGATATATTTCAAAAATTTAATCAGAGATTTTTGTAAAAACAAAAAACTGAAACCGGCATATGTACATATTGAAGAATTACTAGAAAACTATATATAATATTATTTTTAAAAATTATTTTTAACACTTGCATATATTATTAAATTTATGCGAGTGTTTTGATTATATTTATATTGTTTTAGTATCACAAAGAACACATGTTTTCATAATATGAAATAGTAAATTGTATAAAATTGAGATTGATATTTTAGTCAAATTTATATGGAGGTTTTTTTATGACCGAAAACTTTTCTACTTTTTCGTGCCGCGAAAACAGTCAATTTAACGAAACAGTATGTATAGATGCTTACAAAATTTACGATTCTTGTGCAGACAAAGATTTTCTTGAAGACTTACGCGTTAATTTTAACGAAGCGAATCAACATATAATAGATCAGGCATCCGGAGTTAGAGTAAAAAATACAAATATAATTACTGCTTTTGTAGATGTAGAGCCTGTACCATTTAGAAGCGGTTATTATTCAGTAGACACAACATGCTTTTTTGATATATCTTTAGAAGCTTTCGTGTCGCCGTCTGTTATGCCGGCAAGCGTGTCCGGATTATGTGTTTCGAACAAAAAAGCCATATTATATGGTAGCGAAGTAAATATCAAAACATTTTCATCAAATTATAATTTCAACGAACTTGATAACAAAAATACTATAGAAAAAAACTTGCCTCGAGCAGTAGTTCAAATAGCTAAACCCATTGCACTTTCAGCAAAATTATGTAATCCATGCGATTGTAGAAACCAAGTACAACAAAGAATACCGGATTCTATTTGCATGAGATTCGGCGGCGAATTTGTACGTCCCGGTTCAAGCAATAATGCTGTAGCAGTAACTTTGGGAATTTTTACGGTAATCAGACTAGAACGTAATGTTCAAATTTCTGTGCCGGCTTGTAATTATTGTATGCCAAAAAAAGAATGCGTTACACTCATAGACGATAACCCAAGTGATGTGTTTAACAGAATAGAATTCCCGACCAGCGAGTTTTTCCCGACTAACAATACAAATAATATATCAAACGAAAATATTGCTAATTAATTATATTATTTTTAAAATCTCACAAAAAATAATCAAAGTATAATTTTGCTCTGTGCTAAAATTATACTTATTTTTACTTATGGGCAATAAAAGAGTGTGAGAGATAATCTAAAAATACCCTGCTATCTATTTTGAATCAGACACAGTTTTTGTCATATCATTTGTCTCCTTGTTCTTACTTATCGCGGTGAGATTCAATTATTTTTATCTATTCTTTTCACAAAACAATTTAGATATTCAGAGTGCCCCTAAAGAATTGAAAAAGAAAGCTAAGATAAAAAAGAAAAAAGAGCGAGATGATGTTTAAGATGATTGAAACGAAGTTTAGCAAGGAAAACTTATTGAAAAGCAAGAATAAAAAACATCTGTTCTTTTCTCTTTCAATCCTTTAGGGGCACTAT
>JAFQKZ010000003.1 GCA_017414725.1 Clostridia bacterium | reverse complement strand
CCGATGCCGGCGCTACGTTCCCGTATAAAAATAATCCTGATGATAATAATATTCGTATCGCTCCTACGTATCCTGATATTGGTGAGCTCAAAAATGCTATTGAGATTTTTTGCTTGGTAACTAAAATTGTATATATTAAAAGTAAGTTAAATCTAGATGTGTAATTATAAGTGTGATTAATTTTATTACAAATTAAATACAAATTTTATCAAAATTGTTTGACATATTTGTATTAATGTACTAGAATATGGTGGATTTTGTTGGTTTTTGAATACTCATAGGGGGTTGGTAATAATGTCTACTGATTTAGAATTTACGCAAAATTCCGATAACGAAGAGGATTTTATTACGGGTGGAGCACTTTTAGATCTGAATTTGCCAACTAAGAAATATACACAAACGTGTCCTACCCATAAATGTAATTGTGGGAAGTTTGAGGGGATACGTGGACTTTCCAGTTTGAGTGTGTGCGATAATTGCAAGTGGGCGAGAGTTAACTCCAAAGATTCCGATAAGATTTATTGTTTGAAACAATAAAAGAACTATTTTGAAAATAATAGTGAGTAGGTGTATTATTATGGATTTCAAAAAAAAAGTTTTTATATTTTTTGCTTTTTGGCTTATCACTTCTAGTTTTTTTAGTAGTGCATGGTGGGATGAAACTCACAAAGACATGCTTTCTATAGGTATTTCGATTTTAAAAAACGATAACAAGATAGATGCTTATAATTTATTTAATACTCCTGAAAATTTATCACGACTAAAACTCGGCTGTTTAGCTCCTGATAATAGTGATGATGTAGATAATACAAAATTTTTCGGTTGGCACCACTATGTTTCGAGAAACAAAAATACCGGTGAACTGTTAAAAACTACTACTATCGGTAAATATTTCAAGAACGGTTCCGGAGGATATTTGAAGTCTGCCAGAACTATTTTTGAAGAAAATTATACCATCGCTTTGTCATATTACATGAGTTATAAGCAATCTGGTAATTTGACATATTTAACTAATTCAATGTACTATTTGGGTAAGTCTTTACACGGAATTATGGATATGTGTGCAGCTCCTCATTCTTTGGGTGTTTTTTCAGGGCTTTCTCAAGATTCTGATCATAAATATTTTGAAAAATACGCTGAAAGAAATAGAGAAGTGTGGCAAGCCCAAAATTGTCCGAAAAATCTTTATTCTGATTTTGAACAAGAAAAAATGGCGGATAATTTGAACGATTTGAGTAGCGTAGGTGCTGAGGCATATAAATCCATGAAAACTAGAATATCAAAGGATTTAGATAAAGATTTATCGAAAGTTATGCCTCTTGCGGAACAATATATTGCCGCTGTTTTGAACAAATTTTATTATGATATCACTATAAATAAAACCCCGAAATGCCTAATAGAAAATAATATATATCGTATAAAAAACATAGATTCAAATAAATATATGACAATAGAGTCTAAAAAAAAATTAAACACAAGTTACGTAATACAAAAAGAAAATAATAATGAAAATAATGATTATCAGTATTTTGTTGCGAAATTGAATACCGATGGTACATTTTATTTGCAACCGTTAATACAAGATGATTTGTATGTATACATAAATTGGGCCGGGAATTTAAAATTACAAGATTACCATGACAAAGATTGTAATTTGAAAATCGGATACTCCGGAGATAATTATTTTTATTTAATAGATGCATCAGCACTTAATTTTCCAAAAATTTTGGGAATAAATTTAAATAAAACAAATATCGGTACTCATACTTTTGATCCGGATTCTAAAAAACATTACTGGGCTATTGAGTCATGCCCGGATAAAACTAAGGAATATCAATCTACGCATCAATATAATTCTTGGTCTCAAAACATAAATTACAATGATATTGAACATCATGTTGACAGTGCTGGAACTACAAGTGTGGAGATTACAGAAAATAAAATAATATGGTTAAAAGAAAAATCTGATGGGACAAGCACTTGGTATGGACTAGATAATACATCTGGGATCTTTAAAGCAGGTTCTAGGTTTTGGGTGCGTTGGATTACTAAATCTTCCTCTCCAGAGGATTGGCAAAAATATTATGATTTACTAGACACTAACCATAAGAATAAGATACACCAGGATAAACTAAGTGTTTTCCTTGTAGGAGTGACTAGTCCTGATGGTGTCGAGTACACTGATTTGGATTCAGATATAAAGTTATACGTACAGCTCAAAAATAGCGATTGGAAAAGTTCGGATATAAAGTCTGTATTTATTTCTGCCGATAGTGATGAAGTGATTTCTACAGTAACTACCACGAAATCTAATACTTTAAATGACGTATCATATCCGGATGGTATGGGGAATTTTGCTATTTTACAGCTAAATCATTTTTCTCCATATGCTGTTTACGATTCATTTACTTCTAGTGAAAAACTACATGTGTTTTTGATAATTTTTTCGGTATCGCTAATTACTCTTTTGGTTTGTATCTGGGTGTTTAATTTCGCGCTTCGCAGAAAAAGCAATTATTAAGGCAACACCGCGTATATAAAGACAAAAAAGAGTAGAGGAAGCAAGAAGTATCAAAAATTCAAAAGAGGCAAGTAAATCCCTGCTTTTTCTACTCAAAACAAGCCGTAATCAGACCGAGAGGCCAAAACGCCTATCAGCGAGATAGAGAGGTTTGCAAGAGCAAACAAAAAATTCAATTTAGCAAACTGCTTTCGTTTGCCTCGATATCGAGTTTTACGAAAAGCGAAAAGATTTTTGATAACAGAGAAGACATGTTCAACTTTAGTTCGAACAGAAGATTTTTGGTGTTCTTTCTTTTTAGCCTTGTACTGGCCGCATTTGGAGAGAAGTTTGATTTGACT
>JAFQKZ010000076.1 GCA_017414725.1 Clostridia bacterium | reverse complement strand
TAACAGATGGTTCATTTGAAGAATTATATCAAAATACAGAAGATTTACAAAAATTGAATTGTGCTAAAAACACAGAAGAAGTGCTTGAAATTTTAAATAAATATGGGTATAATGGAAACTCAAAAACATTAATAAGAGAGGCTTTAGAATTGTTAAATGAAATCAATATAAATGATTTGAAAAATGTATCAGGCGGAAATAGCCTAGGAAAGAAATTTGGGCATAAATTAGGTGGCCCAGCACTAGCTTTGCTTGCGGGGTTAACTCCGAATGTGAGAGTTACCGCCACTACTGCCAGCGACGTACAGCTTACTACTACCGCCCTCGAAGCCAGATTGTTAGACCAAGCATTGTCAGAAGCTAAAAAAAACAAAAAGAAACACTCGCCTTCGCTTTTACTTCAGATTATTCAGCACGCGGTTGAAATTGGCATTCCTCCGTTATTGACGTTATTAATAAACAATTTTTGTGGTAAAGACCAGCTGTCACAAAGTTGCCCCGACAATGTAATTAACAACAAGGAATCCTCAGATTTGCCAGTTTTAAATTATTTTTATAACGAATTAAAAGATTCCCTGCAAACCGAATTTGGAGACTTGAACGACCTGAAGAAGGCACAACTGTCAGCTTTTATACATTCTTTGCTCCAAACGATAAACTTGGAATTACATTATTTTGAGACTACAAATAGTTCTTCATACGCCTTGCTGGAGAAAATTTTCTCTAACGGCGTATTCGCTCGGAGAGCTGATATGTTGGTCCTAGACACCGTAGACGTTTATCTGAACCTGAATATGAATGTAAATGATACGCCCCCTGCTTTAGAAAATCCCCAAAAACTATTAAAACGTTTCCAAAAACTGTTGCCCCATTCGCCTATAACAAAAATTATCGAGAATTTGGTAGATTCTGCAAAAAGTGAAAAAGTTGAGGACACCTCTTTTGCGGATGTAATTGAGACCAATGACAGTAGTTACCAACACGAGGTCAAGGATTTTTCTGAGCTCAATGATGAGGATAATGAGTTTGACTTTACACAATCACCGTTGGACAGCATAATCACACATAGCGCAGAGCCCTACGACCAAGACGAACACGAAGGTTAACAAGACCCGCCTACATACCCCACGGAAAAACTGAATTACGACGCCGCTGTAAATTATTTAAAGCGTATCGAATATTTAAGTGACGCGGATCCTTCATATGGAAATGGAAAAACTTCAATCTGGACAATCGGTGAAAATTACGCCAGTGTAGATGGTTACTATGACAACCTTACTCTTCAAGAACACATAACAAACTATAATGACAGATTACAATCTGGAGAAATTAACTATACCGGTGAAGAACCACTGGTGTTAATCAAGTTAGTTAAAAACTAAGATTGGTGTAACGGAACAACAGGTTTAATAGCCTATTTTAACTGAATTTTTCAAAATTGAAATCCGGTTCAGACTGTAACTTTACAGTTTGACCGGTTTTTTTGTATGCTATATAATAAACTCGTGCTTTAGGATAAAAATTTTAAAGTGCGGTATTTCAAAACAAAGGAGAGATTAGCTATGGATTATACAATATTGGTAAATCGGGAAAACAAACTGGATGAAGATTATTATGAGGAGTTTGTAAAGCCGTCTCTTGTAGTTGTCGAGACTTATAAAAACAACGAAGTAGTATATCAAACTTTTGGCATTGAAGAAAAAAAGACGTATCTTGAGAAAAAAACTGCTGAGAAATTTGAAGAATTGAGAAATTTTTGTTTGGAAAATAACGTGTATTTAGGAATATCAAGTGGATTTTTGACTTTCGAACAGCAGGGTAGAAAATATGAATATTTTGTGAACAGACATGGAAAAGAATTTGCTGAGAAAAGTGCGTGTTTGCCGGGATATTCTGAACATAATACAGGGCTAGCTCTTGATTGTGATATATTCAGAAATTCTAAGTGGGGCGGCATAGCTCTTGATTCTGAGGGAAATATTAATTCTGACACTGCATGGCTGCATGGCGTTTTAGATAGATTCGGATTTATTTTGAGATATCCGTCAGGAAAAGAACATATCACAAAGTTGAAATTCGAACCGTGGCACATCAGATATATCGGCGAAGAGCTCGCTGGATTTTTGTATAAAAATAATATGACTCTGGAAGAATATTACGAAAATTTAAATAAATAAATATTGGAGTGTAATATTTGAAGATTTTGTTCATGGGGACTCCGGAATTCGCAGTACCGTCATTGGAGATTTTATTGAAAAATAATTACGAGATTTGTGGGGTTTTTACCAAACCTGACAAGCCTCAGGGACGTAAACAAATACTTACTCCGCCACCTGTGAAAATTTTTGCTCAGCAGAATTCTATAAATATTTATCAGCCGGAGAAATTAAAAACTCCGGAGACTTTTGAGATTGTCCAAAATTTAAATCCGGACTTAATAATAGTAGTTGCTTATGGGAAAATTTTACCTAAAAATATATTAGAATTTCCGAAATACGGCTGTATAAATGTACACGGATCGTTGCTTCCAAAATATAGAGGTGCGGCACCGATTCAATGGAGTATTATAAACGGAGATCAAGTCACAGGGATTACTACTATGTTCATGGACGAAGGTTTGGATACCGGAGATATTTTGTTACAGACAAAAGTTTCGATAAATAACGAAGAAAATTCAGAAGAATTAAAATCAAAAATGTCTATAGTCGGTGCAGAATTATTATTACAGACTATAAAAAAACTCGAGAATAACGAGCTTGAGAGAATTAAACAAGATGATTCTCAGGCTACTTTATCTCCACCGTTGGATAAAATTACAGGTGATATTAACTGGAACAAGACTTCCGATGAGATTCATAATTTGGTTCGAGGATCTAATCCATGGCCTATTGCTCATACTAATTTGCGCGGGAAATTATTTAAAATTTATAAAACTCGTGTTGCTACGAGATATTCAAGAGTTCCGGGACAAGTTATAAGTACCAGTCCGTTGATAATTGGCTGCGGTGGAAATACTTCTATAGAATTGCTGGAAGTCCAAATCGAAGGAAAGAAAAAGTTAAGTGCTGAAGATTTTTGTCGTGGATACAGACTGACGCCAAATCAGACTGTGTTTGGACAAACTTTTTATTAATTAATATTAAATAATTATTATAAGAAAGTTGAGAAAGTGTGGTTGCACACATGAAAGTAGTGATATTATCAGCGTCGACCGGCGGTGGTCATATGAGCGCTTCAAATAATATACGTGATTATTTGGAATCAAAAAATATATCTGTCAAAGTTATAGACGCAATAGAATATATTAGTCCGTTGTTAAATAAAACTGTAAACGAGATTTATTCTTATATAGCTGTAAAGCAGCCAAGAATCTGGAAACTCGTGTATAATACTTCTAATAATTATCGAACTGTAAATAAAATAATTTTAAGTATAAATAATATAATAAGTCGAAAATTATTACCGTTAATAGAATCAGAAAATCCGGATGTAATTATAACTACGCATCCGTTTACGACTGAGATGATCTCGAATTTAAAAATTCATAGAATTATAAATATTCCATTGATGTGTGTCATGACAGATTACGCATCTCACAGAACTTGGATAAATCCCAAAGTCGATGCGTATATAGTCTCAAATTCAGACATGATTCCCAGTATGGAAAAACTCGGTGTAAATAAAAATATAATTTATCCATTTGGGATACCTATAGATGATAGTTTTTATGTAAAAAATACCGAAGAAAATAAAAAAAATATATTAAAAGAATTAGGTTTAAATCCGGAATTAAACACTGTTTTAATTATGGCCGGAAAAGGTGGCTTTGCAAATATCGACGAAATCTATTGCGAGTTACAAGACATAAATCTAGATTTTCAAATAATAGTAATTACGGGCAAAAACGAATATTTATATAATAAAATTAAGTTATTATCACAGGGGAAAATATATAGAACAAAACGAGAAATACTAAGAAATATCAGAAATAAATTAAAATTCAGAAAAATAAAACTAAGAAAAAAATTAAATATTTCTAAAATTAAAAAGACAAAAATAATATATTTTACAAACGAAGTCGAAAAATACATGAGCGTTTCTGATTTGATTATCACAAAACCCGGTGGACTAACTGTAAGCGAAGCTCTTGCATGTAAATTACCAATGGCTTTATTTAACGCTATTCCGGGTCAGGAAGAAGAAAACGCTAATTTTTTAGTCAATAATAACATGGCTATAAAACTCGAGAACACTAATATTTCGAAGACTATCGAAAATTTGCTCAGCAATCCTGTTAAATTAAATTACATGAAAAAATCTTGTGAGAATTTCGATAAATCTGACTCTTTAAAAAATATTCTAGATATTTTATATAAAATTACCGCACAAGAAAAAATTTATAATAAATTGGTCCGAGATAAAATCCCTGAAATTATTATAAATCAAAATAATATTCCTGAGTATAAAATTCTAGATAATAATAATTATAATAAATATTTAAAACAAAAATTATTGGAAGAAGCTCAAGAAGTTATAAATTCGAAAAATATTTCAGAATTAAAATCTGAAATCTCAGATGTTTTAGAAGTAATATATATGATTATGAAAAATTCAAATATCTCACATGACGAAATAGAAAAAATTCGTCAGGAAAAAAATTTGTCTAACGGAAGTTTCGAGAAAAAAATATTTCTGAAAAAAATTAAATATATTAAAAAATAAAATTAAAATATATATGAAAGAAGTACTGTTAAAATTAATATGAGTAATAAATATAATTTGTTAAGTCAGATTAATAGTCCTAAAGATTTGAAAAAAATAAATAATTTAAATATTTTGTGTGAAGAAATTCGTAGTAAAATTATTGAGATAGTT
>JAFQKZ010000001.1 GCA_017414725.1 Clostridia bacterium | reverse complement strand
TAAAAACTTTTTTCTTGCAATTTTCTTTCATAAATAACACCTCTTTAGATAATATAAATAATTTAATTATAAATCATAAAGAAATATTATATATAACACACAAAATAAATAAAAGTCTCTGTTAGACAAAGACTTTTAATATAGAAATACGATTTATGATTAAAAATTATTTTTTGTGGTTACAACAGCAATGATCATCGCAAGAATCTTCACATTCTTCATCATCTTCGAAATCATCAAAATCAAAATTCAGAGTTTCGCCACAATTTGGGCATTTCAAATTTTCTTCATCGGATTCTGAATCAAGACAAATTTTCTCATTGCATTCTGGGCAAGTCAATTCATAGAAATCATCATCGTCTTCATAATCGTCATCTTCGTCTTCGTCATGACAATCACAATCATCACAATCACAATGACAAGATTTACCGCATGAACACTCTAAACTTGATATATCCTCATCTAAATTTTCTAATTGTTCACAAACTTCGTCCATATCTTCTTCGAGATTTTCAATTGAACCGGCCATTTCGCTTAACAAGTCTATAATTCCGGTAAATAATTTTGATTCTTTGTCTTCTGAATCAAAATCCATAGCTGACATCATACCCTTGAGATATGCAGCACGTTCTCTAATATCCATAATAAATTATCCTCCAAAAATATATATTATATAATTTTACGCACGCTCTAAATATTCGCCTGTACGTGTATCTATCCTGATTTTTTCGCCTTCTTCAATAAACAAAGGAACACGAATCTCAGCGCCCGTTTCTAATTTAGCGGGTTTTGTTGCATTTGTAGCTGTATCTCCTTTGAAACCTGCTTCTGTTTCGGTTATCTCAAGTTCTACAAACAACGGTGGCTCTACACCAAAAACATTAGATTTGTACGACAAAACTTTACAAATCATATTTTCTTTTACGAATTTGAAATTATCTCCGAGTACTTTGGAATTTATCGGAATTTGCTCGTAAGTTTCAGTATCCATAAAATAATGCAAGTCACCATCGTTATATAAATACTGCATTTCTTTTCTTTCAATAAACGCTTCTTGGTATTTGTCGTTAGGGTTAAAAGTACGCTCTGTTACGGCCCCTGTCATTACGTTTTTAATTTTTGCTCTAACAAACGCAGCACCTTTTCCAGGTTTAACATGCTGAAACTCTACTATTGAAACTACATTGCCGTCTATTTCAAAAGTAGAACCATTTCTGAAATCTCCTGCAGATAACATAGATCTCCTCCTGAATCAAAATTACTTAACTATCATAATATCATATAACACAAATATATCACAATAATTTTTTCTTCTTCAATATAATAGTACAAATTACCAGGACTACTATATTAAAAATAATAACACCTTTGTAGCCGAACGGATGAGCCAGCTCGGGCATATAAACAAAGTTCATACCGTACCACGATGAACATATTGTTAATGGAGTAACCAAAGTTGTAACTACGGTCAAAAACTTCATAACTTCGTTATTTTTAGAATCAACAGAAGAGTGATATACGTCACGCAACTGATTGGAAGTTTCACGCAAAAATCGAGCTTCATCACGTAATTTTTCCACACGTTTTGAGAATTTCCCGAAGTATTCTATATCTTCATCTGAGAAAAATCCGTTCTCGTTTTCTTGTAATTCATCACTTAAATCTGATAATTGAGTATAGTATCTATAAAAACTCAAAATTTCTTTCTTGAATTTGAACATAAATTTATTAAACTCAGAAAAAACTCCTCTAATTATTGCAGATTCGATTTTAGTGAGCCTATTCGCCATCTCTTCAATATATCTCAAATCAGATTCTATAATTATTTCTAAAAAATCATACAAAAAACGACCTATTTTTATTCCGCCATGATATTTATCTTTATTCATTTTTTTTATATAAGTCGCAACGTGATCTTCATCATCAATAAAAATTAATTTGCCGGGAAAATATATAAACGCAAAATTATTCTTGGAAATATTTTGGTCTTTGCTCAATATCGAAAAAGTAGCTGACAGAAAATCAGTATGAACTGTAGCTTTGCAAAAATTAGCATCTTTAAATTTCGGAATAGACTCTTTAGTAATATTATAAAGTTCGGATTTTTGTTTAGCTTCCTGAGTAGACATAATAGCAACTAAATCGCCGGTATAATCTTCAACAGTATCTACAACGCTCGGTTCTAAGTTTTCTTCTACTTTGTATATGATCACACAAATCATCTCCAAGCTAAGATTTATACACTGTAACTATTTTTACTATATTATTATTATAAAATCAAGTGTTTTTATTTCAATACCTAACAAGCTAAATTAAAACAAGTGTATTTTGGAGAACTACAAATGACGTACGAAACAGCTTTTAAAATAACAAATAATTTAAATAATTTCAATATGCTAGATAACGCTAGTCCTAAAATAGAAAATATGTATAATTTTATGGAAATCATTAATAATCCGGAAGAAAATTTGAAGTTTATTCATGTTGCCGGGACAAATGGTAAAGGCTCGACGTGTTATATGTTAGCAAATATTTTAAAACACGCAGGCTATAAAACCGGGTTGTATATTTCTCCGGATATTTATGATATACGTGAAAGAATACAGATAAATAATAAATTAATTTCGAGAAAAAGATTTGCAGAACTGGTTGATTTCATAAATAAAATAAAAAAAAATAATTTAAGCAAATTCGAGTTCTTAACAGCTATGGCTTTTAAATATTTCAGTGATGAAAAATGTGATATAGTTGTACTTGAAACAGGTTTAGGCGGTAAATTTGACGCTACAAATATAATAAAAAATAATATCTGTTCGGTAATTACAAGTATATCATATGATCATACGCATATTCTTGGGGATAATCTAGAGCAAATCACTGCAGAAAAAGCAGGTATAATTAAACCAAATTCTAAAGTAATAGTCAGCCCAAATCAAGAAAAAATAGTATATGAAATTATAAAAAAAACGTGTGATTTAAATAACAGCAAATTAATTATTTCAAGTAATAAAATAAAAATAAAAGATAGCGAAAAATTAGAGTTTACGTACAAAAACATGGTTATAAAAACAGATTTGCTTGGTGAGTATCAAAAAGAAAATATTTGTACTGTGATGAGCGTAATAGAAGCTATTTCTGATGATTTTTTTATTTCAGATGAAAGCATAAAATTTGGTCTGGAGAATGTAAAAATTCCATGTAGAATGGAGATTATTAATAAAAAACCGTTGATAATTCTGGACGCGGGGCATAATATATCCGGAGCAGAAAACCTTAAGCAATATATAAATAAAAGACTGAAAAATAGAAAAATCACAGCTGTAATAAATATATTTCGGGATAAAAATATTAATGGTATGTTTCGCGTGGTATCAGGATGTTTTTATAGGGTTGTGATTGTTCCCGGGGATAGTGACAGAAATATGAATTGCGATGAACTTGCAGAAAAAGCACGTAAATATTTTAGTCAAGTAATTTCGTGTAATAAAACAAATCAAGTTTTGGATATAATTAAAAACATGTTAGATAACGAAGT
>JAFQKZ010000075.1 GCA_017414725.1 Clostridia bacterium | reverse complement strand
TTTTATATATCACGTAAAAAACTATTGTGAATATTATAGAAATATAAACGGATTTCAGGTGTGGTTATAGTTAATAATAATAAATAGTTATTGACTTAATATTAAAGAGGTGATTGAAGAGTGCCGGAATTAGTAATCGAAGGGGCTAGAAGATTAGACGGGGAGATAAAAATACAGGGTGCGAAAAATAGTATATTGCCTATAATCGCGGCATGTATAATCTCGCGAGACGAATGTACGATACATAATTGCCCGAAAATCTCAGATGTATACGCAAGCATAAAAATTTTGAATTATCTTGGCTGCACGACAAGTTTCGAAAATAATACTCTTGTGATAAATTCGAGGAATATTTTGAAGAATAATATCCCGGATTTTTTGATGAGAGAAATGCGGTCGTCTATAATATTTCTGGGAGCATTAATATCAGTGTCGGGCCAAGCAAAATTGTGTTTGCCCGGAGGCTGTGAACTTGGTCCTAGACCTATAGATTTGCACTTAGACGGTCTTAGACAAATGGGCTTGATTATCAATGAAAGTCATGGTATACTAAACTGCGAGACATGTATATCAGGTTTACGCGGATGCAATATTTCTCTGTCTTTTCCCAGCGTAGGTGCGACCGAGAATTTAATTCTGGCAGCAGTTTGCGCACATGGCGAAACTATAATCACAAATATAGCAAAAGAACCCGAGATTATAGACTTAACAAACTTTTTGATCAAGTGTGGCGCAAAAATAAAATACAACGGCGACAGTACGATAGTTATTCAGGGAGTAAAAAAATTACACGGTACTGAACATACTGTAATTTCTGACAGAATCGCCGCGATTACATATATGTCTGCCGGAGTTGTGACATCCGGAAATTTAATATTAAAAAATATCTCAGAAGACAGTATTAGTTCTGCGATACCGATTTTCGAAGAATCCGGGTGCATAATTAAGATATTTGACAAAAACAATTTGAAGATAGAATGTCCGTCAAGACCATATTCTAATAGAATTATTCGGACGATGCCTTATCCTGGGTTCCCGACAGATGCTCAAGCACCTGTAATGTCGATGAATACTATAGCAGACGGCACCAGTATGTTTATTGAGAATATATTTTCAAATAGATACAAACATGTTGACGAATTATTAAGGCTAGGTGCAGATATTAAAGTTGAGGGTAAAGTTGCTCTTGTGAATGGTGTGAAAAGGCTTTCGGGAGCAAAAGTATGTGCAAGAGATTTGCGTGGTGCGGCGGCACTTGTGATTGCAGGTTTGGGAGCTGAAGGCACTACTTCAATTACCGGATTAAATTATCTTGATCGTGGCTATGAGAACATAGAAACTATATTGTCAAGTCTGGGAGCGAAAATAAAAAGGATCTAAAAATACATATGAAAAAAAGGCAAAATATAAAAAAAAAGAAAATAAAAAACAAAAAAATCAGAAATAGACTTATAATAATATGTTTTGTTTTAGGAATTTTGTTGTTAATAATTTTTGGTATAAATAATGTATTCAATAATTTTTTGGGGATTAAAGATATTTACTGTGAGAGCAACACAAAATATACATATGAAGAAATAATCAACAGTTCAGAGGTAAAAACAGGAGATAATTTGTTATATTTAAACAAAAACAAAATTAAAAATAATATATACAAGAAATTATCATATATAGAAAACGTGAAGATCAAAAAGAAATTTCCTAATAAAATTTTTATAGAGACCGAACTTACAAATGTTAAATTTAACATATTTTCAGAAAACAAATATTATTTAATTAGTAAAAACAGCAAAATTTTAGAAGAACGTGAAGAGCCAATCACAGAGTATATTACTATTATTGGCGTAAATTTTTCGATTTCTGATCTAGGCGATATGATTTACGAAGATCCGGATATTAAAAATATAATTCACGAGATTTCTGATGCATGTGAGAGCAAAAACTTGAATTTGATAAAATCAATAGATATTTCGGACAAAAATAATATTATTTTGAATTATGATAACAGAATAAATATTTTATTTGGAGATTACAAAGATATAGAATACAAAATTTTGACTATTTCTGAGATAATTTTGAACAGAATTAATAATACTGAAACCGGCACGCTTGATACTAGAGAATTAACAGAAACCAATCGTTCGTATTTTAATGTAGAACAATAGAAAAAACTATATACTTTTCACAAAAACATGTTATAATACCAGAAATATATATTATATTTATATATTTTATGTTTTGTTTTTCAAGAATTTTATGATTTTTGGGAGGGGTATATATGTCCAACAAAAACGTTAGTGAAAGCGAAAAAATTGACAGATTTTTGAGTAACGATAAAAATATTAAGGAAATAATAGATATTACTTCGAGAGATTTTGAAGAATTAGATACAGCAGAAGAGAAATATAATCAAAAAATTCTAGAAATTGTAGAGATTTTTAGCAAACATGATGTCAATATTAGTGAATCACGTGCTAAAAGAATTTTTGAGTTTGTCGAAAAAATCAAAACAGAGTATAATAAGAATAAAATACTTGATGATAAGCTTGAAAACATTTCCGGCGGGGTAACCCCTCAATCTTCAGATGAGATGATGTTAGGTGATACGCGTTTTGCAATAGATGTAGCTCTTACTATGATAAAATATTAATATTTAAAAATCAGGAGATTAAAATATAATGAAAAAGAAATTAACTCTTTCAAAAGAAGATAAAAAGCTTGCCGGAGTTTGTGGCGGAATAGCCGCATACTTCGAAACAGACTCTTCATTGATTCGTGTAGCTTGGGTTTTGGGAACTTGTATTTGCGGTCTGGGATTATTAGCGTATATAATCTGTGCATTTGTGCTTCCAAAAGAATAATATATATTAATATTGATTAAAGCAGGATGGTAATTTGTGGTAGAAAATCCAGTTCTTTTGGTGATTATAGACGGTTTTGGCATAAATAATACAAATAAAATTGAGCATAATGCTGTTAGAAGTGCTCACACTCCGACTCTTGATAAAATATTCGCTACTTGTCCGTACACTGAACTAGAGGCATCCGGAGAGAGCGTTGGTTTGCCTGCCGGACAAATGGGTAACTCTGAGGTCGGACACATGAATATCGGTGCCGGACAAATAATTTATCAAGATTTGACTTATATAAATCTTTGTATTGAAAATAAAAGTTTTTATGAAAACCAGACGCTTTGCGATATGATGAATTATGTTTTGGACAACAATTCTAAGTTGCACGTAATGGGTCTGATTTCTGACGGCAGAATTCATAGTGACATCAATCATCTGTATTGTATTCTAAAATTAGCCAAAAAATATAATATTAAAAATGTTTGCATACATATTTGGACAGATGGTCGTGATGTTTCTGTTAAATCTGCCGAAAAATATATATTAAACTTGCAAAATTTTATAGAAAATATAGGCGTAGGCGAAATACAGACTATATCCGGGCGTTATTATGCTATGGACAGAAACAATAATTTTGATCGTACGAAATTAGTTTTTGATACAATATATCACGCTAAAAACAAGACTAGTAATAGTATTTTAGATATAATAAAACATAATTATAACAATAACGTAACAGACGAGTTTATAGAGCCCTGCGCACAAGAAAATTACACAGGCGTAGATACTAACGATGGAATAATATGTTTTAACTATCGTTCTGATCGTGTTCGCCAAATTACAAAACTTTTTCTGGAAACCGGCGTTAAATATTTGTGCATGACGGAATATAATTCTGAATTCCCGTGTGACGTAATATTCAAACCTAGAAAAATTAACAATATTTTAGGCGAAATTTTATCTAAAAACAATCTAAAACAACTTAGGGTAGCAGAAACTGAAAAATATGCGCACGTAACTTTCTTTTTCAACGCAGGAACCGAAAAGCCATTTAATGGAGAAGATAGAATTATTATAAATTCTCCAAATGTAAAAACATATGATTTAAAGCCTGAAATGAGTGCAGATGAAATCACAAATACAGTAATTAATAACATAAAACTAGAAAAATATGATGTTATTATTGTGAATTATGCCAATCCTGACATGGTAGGTCATACCGGAAATTTTGATGCTACTGTTAAATCTATCGAAAAAGTTGACTCTTGCATAGAAAAATTAATCAAATATACTCAAGAATATAATATAACTACCGTAATTACGTCTGACCATGGGAACGCTGAAGAAATGGTTTCGGTCTACGGCGAACCTATGACTTCTCATACATGTAATCTTGTACCGTTTGCTGTCCATAACTATAATCAGGCTTTAAGTTTACCTGAAACCGGAAAACTAAAAGATATATCCCCAATTATCTGTAAAATCTTGGGGATATAAAATTCGAATTTATTTATATTATTCCTTAATATAGTTGTTATTTGCCACTAGGTTCAGCTGGAGTCGTGCAAATCTTCTTTATGCAGTCAGCTATAGTAGAGCCCGTTTTGATAGCGATGTCTTTTACTTTGGCCCATACAGATCCGGCAAATGCAATAGCGTTGTCTTTTACGGTACCTAAATTTATGCCTTGATTACCAACCAAGAAGTAGTAAGTTTCATTATATTCATATAATCCGGGAACAGGAACGCCTAATTTACAAACAGGTTTTACTCCTTGTTGATTACACCACATGTGGAACGGCACATAGCCTTTAGTACGTATCTTATGATTGAATTGCTCTATGTCACCTGCTATAGTAATCCCGGCATTTTTCAAAGCATAAGGAGTAAAAGCATGCTCGCACAGAGTCTCTCTACAAATTGCTATAGCAACTTCTGTAGAAACAGCAGTAGTAGTTACAATAATTCCACCGATAACCAAATAGCCTAGTACATCAATAGTAGTTTTGAAGGTTTTACTGATAACACCAGCGTTTGCTTTAGGCGTGAAAATTGAATTTCCGCAAAGAACTAATTGGCTTGCTAATACAGCAGATAAAATTCTTTTGTTTTTCATTTGGTTTAATTCCTCCGTTTAAATTTTATATTTTTATTATAGCATACTAAATATTTTTGTCAATAGTTTTTTAAAGACGCAGAGAGCCCCCAAGGGAGTTGACGAGGGAAATCAGGGTAAAAACGAAGAAAGAGCAAGATGAT
>JAFQKZ010000074.1 GCA_017414725.1 Clostridia bacterium | reverse complement strand
AAATTTATTCATATTGAATCACTTCCTTTGAGTTTGTTTAAAAAGCACAATGCGTAAACGATTTTATGTTAACATTGCATGATTTGTGTGTCAAATAGAATTAGGAACGCTGAAATTTAATGTGATAAAAGCAAAACACGATAAAATAAATATTAAGTGTACTACAACCAAAATTCGGATCAAATATTTTCCCAAAAAGTAACTAGTGTAAGGCAAAAAAGATAACACTAAAGATTATCTTTTCGTTCTTTTTTATTCTTTATATGTGGTTGTGCCTTAAAAATATTACAAACTCAGATAAATTGACATGAATTTCTCGAGAAAATTCTCGGGGTCGATCGAAATCTCATATTCTTTATTAATATTATTATTATTTCGCATGTCTTTTAGTTTTGATTTCTTGGTTTTTAGCTCTTCTTCGCCGATAATAATCACATATTTACTTTTGATTTTATCTGCGTATTTTAATTGTGATTTTAAATTTCTATTTAAAATATCTAGCTCGCAGAAAATTCCGGATTTTCTTAAAATATCACATAATTTAAAGCCCAGTAATCTTGAGTTATTATCTAGGCAAATTATGAAAATCTCCGGTGTTTGTACTTCAGGAAATAATATATCTTGTGATTCCATGGCTAGCACTAAACGTTCGAGACCTATGCCCAGACCTAAAGCCGGTAAATTTGGTCCGCCGAAAATCTCTGATAATTTGTCGTATCGACCTCCGCCACAGATTACTAAATTATTTATATTATTATCTTGAGATTTAATTTTAAACTCAAATACAGTCCTAGAATAATAATCTAACCCACGTACTATTCTAGAATTTATATTATAATTTATATTTAAATTATTTAAATATGATTTTAGTTTTTCAAAGTGTTCCGAACATGGCTCGCATATGTAATTTATAATTTCAGGAGAATTATCACAGATTTCTTTACAAGACTTATTTTTACAGTCCAGAATTCTAAGAGTATTTTTCTCAAGTCGTTCTTGACAAGTTTCGCATAACTCGTGTTTTTTGTCTTCAAAATATTTTTTCAAAATCTCAAGATATTTTTTTCGGCATTCCGGGCAACCTATAGTGTTTATCTCAAGAATTATATTACTTAAATTCAGTCTCGATAATATAGAATTTGATAGTAATATTAATTCTGTTTCGGTTTCTGGAGTGTCTGAACCAAAGATTTCTAATCCAAACTGAAAAAATTCCCTGTATCTCCCGGACTGTGGTTTTTCATATCTGTAACACGAAGAATGGTACATTAATTTCAACGGCATAGTATTATTATGTAAGCCGTTCTCGAGTACAGCTCGTAAAACCCCGGCTGTACCCTCAGGTCTCAAAGAAATATTTCTTCCAGACTTATCTTGAAAACTGTACATTTCTTTTGTGACTATATCAGAAGTCTCTCCGGTTGATCTTTCAAATAATTCTGTATGTTCTATAACAGGAGTTCTTATGAAATTAAATCCGTATAATTCTGCTTCAGATTTTATAGTATTTATAATAACCTGTGTTTTTACATATTCTTCGGGCAGTAAATCTCTGGTACCGCGAATTCTATTAGTTATTAATTTCATAATTAATATTATTGACTCCTATATTATTAATACTATTATTAATATTTAATTTATTAATTTTTTCTAAGATACTTGCTCCGTACTCTACGGCGTTACTGGGAATAAAAAATAATAACGGTACGTATCTCAGTCTTATTTTTTTGCCAAGTTCGCTACGAATATGACCGGAAGCAGACTGTAAAATCTTGCAAGACTCTACAGCTATTTGATAATCTTTCATAGCACTTATAAATATTTTACAGCTAGAATTTTTATCAGTAATATTTATTTTAGAAACAAATATTAAATTATTTTTTAATCTGGGGTCTTTTAAATTTGGTATTATACTCACGAGTTCTCTTTTAATATCTTCTGCCACATGTTCTTTTCTATGATTTGCCATTTTAATCTCACTCTTTCTTTTTATATTTATATAATTTAATTTTTTTAGTCTCTGTATTCTTCTATTATATAAGACTCAAAGATGTCATTGATTTTTATGTCATTGAAATTCACGAGACTTATACCGCAGTCATAGCCCTGAGCGACTTCTTTTGCATCGTCTTTGAATCTCTTGAGAGAACTGATTTCTGTCTCGCAAATTACTATACCGTCACGAACAACTCTGATTTTAGAATTTCTGGTAACTTTTCCGGACAAAACATGACAGCCTGCTATAGTTCCGATACTTGAGACTTTATATGTCTCTCTACATTCTACGCGACCTAAAACTACTTCTCTGTATTTCGGAGCAAGCATACCTTTCATGGCTTGTTCTATTTCTTCGATACAGTCATAAATAATTCTATAAGTTCTCATGTCTACGCCGTATCTTTGGGCGTTTTCGGAAGCCGCAGGTTCAGGTCTTACGTTAAAGCCTACTATAATTGCATTGGAAGCATTAGCAAGCATAACATCAGATTCGTTAATAGCTCCAACGGCACTATGAATTACATTGACTTTTACTTCGGAATTAGAAATTTTCACTAAAGATTGTTTTACAGCTTCGGCAGAACCTTGAACATCTGCTTTAACTATAATTTTTAATTCTTTGAGATCTTTTGATTTTAATTGATCAAATAAATTATCTAAAGTAATTTTAGTCTTAGAGCTTACGAACTCTGATTCTTTTTGAATAGTTTTTCTCTGTTCGACTAATTCTTTGGCAAGTTTTTCGTTTGAAACTACGTTGACTATATCTCCGCCTGTCGGGACTGTATCAAGACCTGTGATTTCGACAGGCACAGACGGGCCGGCGCTGGTAATTCTCATGTTTTTATCATTAGTCATAGCCCTGACTCTTCCTACGGAAGTTCCTGCAACTATAATATCTCCGGTATTTAAAGTTCCGTTTTGAACCAATATAGTAGCAATCGGTCCGCGACCTTTGTCTAGTCTCGCTTCTATTACTGTACCTTTGGCTTTTCTATTGGGATTCGCTTTGAGTTCTTTTAATTCAGACACTAATAATACCATATCTAATAATTCTTGGAGACCTGATTTTGTTCTTGCAGATACTCGAATACATGGAACATCGCCGCCCCACTCTTCAGGTAATATATTATGTTCAGTCAATTGCTGTAAAACTCTATCAGGATTTGCATCAGGTTTATCTATTTTATTTATAGCTACTATAATAGAAACTTCTGCGGCTTTCGCGTGATTTATAGCTTCGACAGTTTGAGGCTTAATTCCATCATCTGCCGCTACAACTAAAATAGCTATGTCTGTAACTTGTGCTCCGCGAGCTCTCATAGTCGTAAAAGCTTCGTGTCCGGGAGTATCCAAAAAAGTAATCTCTTGATTATTTTTTAAATTTACTCTGTATGCTCCTATGTGCTGAGTAATCCCGCCGGCTTCCCCAGAAGTTACATCTGTTTGTCTTATTGCGTCTAACAACGAAGTTTTTCCGTGATCAACATGGCCCATTACGACTACTACGGGAGCTCTTGTAATTAAATCTTCAGGTTTGTCTTCGCTGGAGTCTATTATTAATTCTTCAATAGAAACTTGCTCTTCTTTTTCAACTTTGGCATGAAACTCCATAGCGACAATACTAGCCGTGTCAAAATCTATAGTATCACTTATGGAAGCCATTACGCCTAAGCTCATTAATTTTTTTATGACCTGAGCAGCAGTAGCTTTTAATCTCAGAGCCAACTCTCCGACTGTGATTTCATCAGGTATTAACACAGTCATTTGTTTAGCTTTTCTTTCTTGTTCTATTCGTTTTAATTTCTCAGACTCAGTCTCTTTTTTAGTTTTATATTTATTTCTCTGTTGAGATTTCTGAGTGATTTTTTGTTTATGTATATTATGCTCAGAAGTTAATTTGTCCAGAGCAATTCTGTCATATTTTTCGTTATATTTATCTATGTTTTCCGTGTTTACGTTTACGAATCTTGTATTTATAATTTTATTTGCCGGAGTAATGTCATCTTCAGTTACCAGAGAAACTATATTTTCTTGGTCTTTTTTTATGCTACTACCAGATAATATAATTTTCTCTTGAGATTCTTTAATATTTTTAATATTTTTATTATTTTTAATTTTATTATTATTAGATTTTTTTAACTCAGGCTTTTTGATATTTAAATAGTCTTGTTCGCTGTTAATCATATTAATTTTCTGTGTAAAATACTCGAAAATTATATTTAATTCCGTATCAGTAAGAGAAGTCATATGTTTTTTCTCTTCGCCCGTATATTTTTTTATAATCTCGATAATTTCTTTACTCGGCACGCCAAAGTCTTTTGCGACTTCATGAACTCTGTATTTCACTATCATGCAATTCCTCCTGAATTAAAATATTTATTTTATTTACGAAATTTTGATCTGTAATACTGATAATCCCGCTGTATTTCCCAAGATAATCATAAATTTGATCTTTAGTGTAATTTATTTGTTGTATATCAACTTGATATTTATTTGATTCAAATTTTATTTTTTCCAAAGAATTTTCTGATATATCTTGTGTTATTAATATCAATAAATTTTTTTTGTTTTT
>JAFQKZ010000073.1 GCA_017414725.1 Clostridia bacterium | reverse complement strand
GGAACAGTTTATCGAGTTGACGATATTGACCCGCAGCACACACCAATGTTTTATCAAATCGAAGGGCTCATGATAGGCGAAAAAATCTCGTTTGCGAACTTAAAATATGTGCTTATAAATTTGATAAAAGAAGTGTTCGGAAGCTCGATAAAAACACGCTTTCGACCGACTTATTATCCGTATACAGAACCGAGTGCAGCAATGGACATGTCATGTCCGGAGTGTAATTCCAGAGGCTGTCGGACATGCGGAAACTCGGGCTGGATCACAGTTTTAGGCTCAGGAATGGTGCATCCGAACGTGCTTCAGGGCGTGAACTATGACACTTCGAAATACACAGGGTTTGCGTTTGGTCTGGGACTTAACAGATTAGCATTGATATATTACAACCTTGGAGAAATACGAAAATTATACGAAAATGATATTAATATTTGGAGTCAATTGAATTAATAATATATTAAAAATATTAAATAGGAGCAAAAAATATGTTTAAATTTTCTTATAATTTCTTAAAAAAATATCTTGACAATAATATGACACCTGATGAAATTTTCAAAATTTTGAATACACAGGGCTTTGAATTCCAGGGAAAAACTCAAATAAATAACGACATAGTGACTGCAATCGAAGTCAAGGCGAACAGACCTGACATGCTTTCACACATAGGCATCGCACGTGAGATTAAGTCATATTTGAACCAAAAAACTCCGGAAATCAAAAAAAATATATTAAAAACAGACAAAAAATTTCCTGTAAAAATTAATATAGAAAACAATACGTGTAAAAGATATTCGTGTTTGATAATGAAAAATTTGAATAATAACGTAAAAGTTCCAGATTATATTCGCACGTGTTTGGAGTCCATGGGCGTAAATTCGGTAAATCCGGTAGTTGATATTTTAAATTATGTGATGTTTGACCTGGGTCAGCCGTTGCATGCATATGATTTGAGCAAAATTTCAGGCAGCAAATTAAACATAAAAAAGTCAGAAAATTCTATAAATATAACTACTTTAAACAACACGGATCACAAATTGAGTAAAGACGACATAGTGATTTTTGACGCTGAGAAAGCTGTGTGCTTAGCCGGAGTCATCGGGCTTGAAAGTTCATCTGTTGACAAAAATACTCGTGATATTTTGCTCGAATCAGCTATTTTTGACGAAATCAGCGTGAGATTGACTTCGCGAGCGACAAAAATTTCGACACCTTCTTCGTTTAGATTTGAGCGCGGCGTGAACTCCGAGACTACGACTGATATTATGTATATTTGTGCCGAGCTGATTCAAGAAATCTGTGGCGGCGAGATCTCCCCAGAAATTTTCGATTATTATAACAATATTAATAAAACTCAAAATATAAATTTAGATATAATTAAGACTAATAAAATTTTGGGGACTGATTTGAATAAAACTCAAATTATAAATTACCTAGAACAGTATAATTTCAAGTGCGAAGAAATTAGTGATAATTCACAAAAAATAAGCGTAAAAATTCCAGATTATAGGTTAGATGTCACACAAGATATTGATTTAATCGAAGAAGTCGCACGAATTCACGGCTATGATAATATACCTGTAACGCCACCGACTTCACAGATTATTTACAATAAAAATCAAATTTGGGACAACATGAACAAAATCCGCGAGATTTTGCTTGGTGCGAATTTTTCCGAGACGATTAATTACAGTTTTATTCCCAGCGAAACAATAAAAAAACTTGATATTAAGCCCGGCGATAGACTTTTCTCGGATTTAGTTCTGCAAAATCCGATTACTGAGAGTTATAATTTGATGCGCCCGAGTCTTGTATACTCGCTCGTCAACACACTTGCTTACAATTATTCGGTTAAAAACACGGATTTAGCGCTGTTCGAGCTTGGTCGAGTGTACTTCAAGAGCCCTGATTTTGACACGGGTTATCAAGAAATTGACACTTGCGGGTTCATTATTTCCGGCACGCGGATTTTCAATCAATGGGGTTGCACGAAAAACATAAAATTCGATTATTACGATATAATTTCGTATTTGAACTTGATTATGAGTCAATTTGGTCAGAAATTCGAGTTGAAAAATATAAATTTAGAGTTTTGTGAGAAAAACACTGCTTGCGAGATAATAATTAATAACAAATCAACAGGGTTTTTAGGAGAACTTAACAAAAATAAATTTAACTTCATCAAAAACACTAAATTAATTCGTGACAAAATATTTTATTGTGAATTTTACACAAAATACTTAAATAATACTGTAAAGAAATTAGCGTTCGAGTCTAAATATCCGCCTATAATCAGACAATATAATTTTGTATACAATAAACAAATAATGTCAAAAGAAGTTATAAATATTATTAAGTCTGCTTCGAATATAATTCAAAATGTCACGGTAAAAGATATTTACACAGATAAAAACATGCCTGAAAACACGCATGCTGTTCTGTATGAAATTAATTATTGTAGCACTGAAAACACTTTGACAAGCGAAAATATAGAGCAAATTGAACAGATTTTTATAAATAATCTCGAGAAAAATCTAGAAGTTAAGCTCAAAATTTAAAATCATATTAAATTTTCTTGTAAAATTCCAGGGATTTAAAATCAAAATCCACATGAAATTTAACATATTTTTCAATAACATCAGATAAAAAATTTATAGTACTCTCTGAAATAGAAAAACTAAACAACTTTTCTATCGGAGAGTATGTTATATGTCTTAGGCAAAACAACTCAGATTTACTTAAATACATACAATTATTATCTAAATAATTAATATTTTTTGCGCAATCTTGACAAAATATTTTAGCTTTTTTGAATACAAAGCAAGACCTATAAGGATCATAATTTTTACAACTATCGCACGAACTCAAATCCGGAGCATATCCCGATAATGAACATGCACGCAACTCAAAGATCATTTTAATAATTCTGTGATCTTTTTTCTGACTGGACAAATAGAACAAACTATTCAAAAAAACTCTTAAAAACTCATTACTATAATATTTTTCAGGACGCAAAACTAGTGATAATTGACAAAAATACTGCGCAAGAGATAGATTTTTTAGATTATTTCTCAAATCAAAAAACAGATCTTTAATTTCTATGTCATCTAAAATATATCCGTTATTATTGTGTGATAGAATAAAATTTCCATATGCGAACAGCTGAACAAGATTCCCAAGCATATTTTTTTTTGCTCGTGAATTCCGCAAAATTACAGGGATAACACCTAATTCACGTGTCAAAATTGAAATAGATTTAGAATTTTCTTTAAACTTTTTCTCGAATATAATAATCCCTGTTACGTTAATCTTGCTATTTTTCTCTGATAAACTCATATTTTTTGTCAAATATACCCAAGAATTTTCAAAACAGAGTCTTTGTTACGCCAATCTTCCTTTACTTTCACAAATAAATTCAAATTCACTTTACAGTCCAGAATATATTCCAAAGATTTTCGAGCTTCCGTGCCAATTTTTTTGATCATTTGGCCTTGAGCACCAATTATAATCTTCTTGTGACTTTCTCTATCGCAATATATAACGGCATGGATATTTCTAGTATTATTCTTAATTTCTTTGTAATTTTCAATATAAATTCCCGTTCCATGCGGCAGTTCTTTGTCTAAAAAATACAAAATTTTCTCGCGTATAATTTCAGAAGCAAGCTTGCGTTCGGTCTGATCCGTAATTTCGTCTTCTGAATAATAAAACACGGATGGTACCGCAAATTTTTTAATTTCAGATAACAACTCGTTTCGACCGTCTTGGGTCTTTGCAGAAACCGGAACTATAGAATTATATTCGAAATTTTCATTAAATTTTTGTATTTGTTTTATTAATTCGCTCTTATCTTTTGTTAAATCTATCTTATTAATAACCAAAATCACATTTAATCTTAATTTAATGAACTTTTGGATAAGCTCTAAATCAAGCTCCGAAATTTTTTTACCGGCTTCAATTACGTGCAAGCAAACTTCCGATCCGGAAAACGAGTTGTTAACCTCGGAATTCATGTAATCTCCAAGTTTTGTAACAGATTTGTGAATTCCCGGAGTATCTATAAATATTAATTGTGTGTTGTTTTCTGTTAAAATTCCTGTTACTCTGTTGCGTGTAGTTTGTGATTTTGGCGAAACTATCGAAATTTTTGAGTTCACTAACATATTTAATAGTGAAGATTTTCCTACATTTGGCTTCCCTAAAATCGAAACAAAAACACATTTTTTATTCTCGTTCATTTGCATCACTTTTCTTTATTTTATCAAAATATTTCTTTAATCTATTTTTAACCTCTATGGGCCCCAAAAAGATATATTCATAACATATAAAACTGAAAATTAAAAATGGTACGATAACTACAGGATAAGTGCACAAAAACGCCCACATCCTAACGTAGGCATCCGGTTCGCTAAAAAACAATAAAGCTACCGCCACGGCAACCGTGCATACTATTAAAACTGCTCCGGCTGCCATATCTTTAACAACTTTGGCGACAGAATTATACTCTTTTGAAAACAAATCTATAAGATATTCTATACACGTATTTAATATTTCTGTTACTAAAACCAAAGAAATCATTAACAACAAAACTACATATTTAATCATAGACAATGAAAAAAACAGCGAAAATATTAACACATATAACCCTGCAACGGTGTGAAATCTCATGTTGCGTTCGTTCTTTATAACATACAAAATTCCACTAATCGCAAATTTTAAACTTTTTAAAAAAACCATGTTTTAAGCTTCAATATATGAAAGTGCGTTTGTAAATCCTAACAAATCTAAAACTTTTTCCTCTTTATCGCGCATTTGTCTTTTTTCTACGCCACCGCGTTCATGGTCATATCCCAACAAATGAAACATTCCGTGAGCTACTAAATACGCTACTTCGCGACGCATGGTATGGCCGTATAACTCACAATGCTCAAGCACTTTTTCCAGAGAAATTACTATATCTCCAAGAATTTGCGCTCCTGTTTCCGGGTCTTTTTCATAGGTGCCATCTTTTGTCATAGGGAACGATAAAACATCTGTGGGAACATCTTTGTTTCTGAACTGTTTGTTTAGGCTATGTATGTACGAATTGTCTACAAAAGTTACGGTAACTTCTGCAGAACCCTTGAAATCTTCAAGCTTCAAAGCAGCATTGCAACATCTTCTAACGAGCATACGTATACCGGTCGGAATCTTAACTTCTTTCTGACGGTTTACGATAATAACTCTGATTCTGTCTACCACTACACTCCATCCTTCCGAAAAATTAAAAATAATTCACAATTTTTTAATATTCAATTCGAGCATAGTTGCATGGTATTTCCGAGATATTATTATACTAATCTATAAGATATTACAAAAACTATAAATACTAATAAAATACTATAAAAGAAAACTAAGATAAACCAAATTAAACGATGCGCAGGTCGAAATTTCAAAACATTGTGTACTGTTAACAATTATATCATGTTTTTTATAATTGTCAAATGTTTATTTGAACAAAATTTCTTTTCGAAACATACGCAAAAACATACAATGTGCACAAATAAGTACGTGCGTAATTAAGTTCGTATTGACTTTATTTTAGTAATAAGAGATAATTCTTAGGTTAGATTTTGTAATTTGATATGCCGCTGTGGTGAAATTGGTAGACACAAGAGACTCAAAATCTCTCGGTAGCAATATCGTGTCGGTTCGAGTCCGACCAGCGGTACCATGTTTTGTTTTTTATAAAATCTTAAAATATGGAAGCGTATCGAAGTGGTCATAACGGGGCGCACTCGAAATGCGTTGGCCTTCACGGGCACGTGGGTTCGAATCCCACCGCTTCCGCCAGTTAAAATGCGTTCGAATAAAAATATATTTGGTAGCTAAAAACAGGTTGGTAGACGCTTTTCTGTTCTTCGGTTATTAATTTCGGAATAATTTTAAAATTCGGTTGTGTACTAGAAGGTTTGACAAACAAAAAGGAGAGAGATAAGATAGGAGCTGAGGGAGAAAAGTGATGGAGCTGACCAAAATAAAATGCATACATTGCGAAAGCGAAGAAGTAGTGAAAAACGGAAAGAGAGCAACAGGAATACAAAGCTTAAAATGCAAGAACTGTGGGAAATGTTTTCAAGAAAGCTATTTAAATAATGGAGCGAAACCGGAAACCAAAAGAATGATAATAAGTATGTCAGTAAATGGAAGCGGAATAAGAGATATATCTCGGGTCTTGAAAATAAGCAAAGACACAGTGATGAAAACTTTAAAAAAACGGAAAAGAAGCTCACGAATGTTAATCCAAAATACGTAAATTTAGAGAAGCCATTAAATATTAGACTGGAAATGGATGAAATGTGGGGCAGAGTAAATTCTAAAAAAACATCATCTTGGCTTTGGCATGCTATTAATCATGATAATGGAGATGTTGTTGCTTATGTTATCGGCTCTAGACATCACGATATGTTATGGCAACTAACTGATTTAATCTATAGCTTAAATCTAAACATTACTGCTGTCTATTCTGATGATAATTTTGCTTACCATGATGTTATTCCCTCTCATACTCTTCATACCGGTAAAATTAATACT
>JAFQKZ010000009.1 GCA_017414725.1 Clostridia bacterium | reverse complement strand
GGCAACAGACTGTCAAGTTCTCCTGCGCCAGACGCCGCATCCTTCTCTGATGAGTACTCGGAATAATTCTCTCTGACATTTATCCAGTTTCCGTTTGCTAGCTGAACTTGTACTAGCTTACCGCCGGCAATCTGATTTTCTTCTTTTATCTGACTCAATTCATTTTTATTTTCATTCTTATTTCCCATAATAATCTCTCCTTCTTATTAAACCAATTTTCTTAATAAAAAATAAAATTTTGTAACTTATTCACAATACTTTATTTTGTATTGCGTTTTAATTATACATACAGCACATTTCCGCATCAACATTTTTTCGAAAATATAATATTTTTTGTTCATAATGCACAAAGCTGTTTGTGCATTTCTTACATTTCTCCAGCTACAACTCTTACGATATTATTAATATCACGTTCCGCATATATTTTTTTAAAATCAAAATTTAATAAAATTTCTTCGACGTACTCGGCCTGATCATAACCCACTTCAAACGCTAGCACACCATTATTTTTATTATTAATGCTATGTTTTTTTAGTTTTTTTGACCAAAATTTAGTAATATTTCTATAAAAATCTAACCCATCAGGGCCACCGTCGAGTGCCATAAAAGGTTCCTGCTGGACTTCTTTTTGGAGATTTTGAATATCACGGGTTTTTATATATGGCGGATTAGAAACTATGCAGTCAAAAAAATTATCCGGGAATTCATTGTGGTCGATAAACACATCTCCAGATATTATTTTTATATTGCTGTTATTGATTTGTTTGTTTTTGGTTAAATATTCAATAGCTTTTGACGACTTTTCTAGTGCATAAATATTAATATTTTTAATATAATTTTTCAAAACACTTTCTAATACTATTGCAACACACCCAGTGCCACTACATAAATCCATAATATTCACAGTATTTTCTGGTTTAACGCGTTTTTTTAGTACATTAATGACAAAGTCGACCAATACACTCGTATCTTCTCTGGGTATCAAAACTCCGGGGCCAACGCAAAAATCTAGTCCCATAAATTCCCAAGATTTTAATATATATTGTAACGGAACATTATTAATTCTTAATTTTATTATTTCTAAAATCTCATTAACTTTATCTTGATTTATAATCTTATTTTTATCCAATATTAAATCATTTGTATTTATACCTAAAGTATATTTTAAAATGATTTTAATTTCAGAAACATCTAAAATATTATGTTCTTTATAATATTCGCAACAAAATTTGTATAATTCACCTAAATTCATGCGTCTAAGCTCGGATCTTTTTGGTTAAAATTCTCAGGTATTGGAAAAGAAATTATCACAGTTGTGCCGAAATTTTCCTCACTAATAATCTCAAGTTTCCCGTCGTGTAAATTGACGAGCTCATCCACTATCGCAAGCCCGATTCCAGAACCTTTTTGAGTTGTGTTAGCTTTGTAAAATTTTTTCGTCACATTTGGAAGGTGCTTGCTCGGAATTCCGCAACCATTATCAGTTACCTGCACGCACACAAAATTATTTTTTTCGCTCACACTTACGCTAATTCCACCATTTTCTGACGTATATTTCAGCGCATTGTCTAAAATATTTATAAAAATCTGTTTAATTCTGTTCTTATCGCCGATTAAAATTGGAATAGATTTCGGTTCGTTATATATTAAGGTTTTGTTTTCAGTCTGCGCACGATTCTTAAACATATAAACAGCTTCGCCAAGTTCGGCTAATATGTCTATTTTTTCTTTAATTAAATTGATTTTTTTGTCTTTTATGCTAGAAAAATCAAGCATGCTTTCAACAATCCATGACAACCTACTGACTTCACGCACAATCGTATCGAGCCCTCTAGTAATCGTCTCCGAATCGCTGTCGGGATCGCACATTTGCATTGTTTCAGCCCAGCCCTTTATAGCCGTTAGTGGCGTACGCAACTCATGTGAAACCGACGACACAAAGTCATTTTTAATTTTTTCAGATTCGCGAAGTTCCCTGATAACAAAATTTATAATCTCATAAAGATCTCCAATTTCGTCATCACAATCTTTTTTCAGCTCTATTTCGTAATCATTGTTCAATATCTTTTTAGAATTATCGTAAATATTTTTTAATCTAACCATAATCACGCTAATTAATTTTTTGTTATAATTCTGTAATAATAATATAAAAGCAACAAAAAATACAAATAAAATTAAATTATTTGTGCACACCAAGCCAATCGTTTTTTTATCAAAATTTAACCAAAAGCATACTCCAATGCCAAATATAACTAATGTAATGAACAAAAAAACTATTCCAAAAAATATTTTTTTATTGATTTTGCTCGTGTAATC
>JAFQKZ010000072.1 GCA_017414725.1 Clostridia bacterium | reverse complement strand
TTATATATTATATTATTATTATTATTCATGTTATATTATATTGTGTTATATTATATTATGTTATATTAATATATTAATAATTTTATTTTGGTTCTGCTACGGAAAGCGCAGAATACTCAGGGTCAACTCGCTCTATAATATATTTATTAATATCTTCAAGTTTTATATCTTGTAAAATTTTAATATACTCAAAAAATTGTTTTCCTGAAAACGCAAATTCTAATAACACGTTGGCTATGTCTGAGATATTATTAAATACGTTCATGCTTTTGCCGTAGACTGCTTTTTTGGATCTCTCGAAATTTTCTGAGTTTAGTCCTGAAGATCTGAGTTTTATAATATGATTTTTGATAATTTCAGAAGTTTTTTTCGGATCTTTTGATTCTCCGGAAAATATCAAAGAAGAGTATCCAGGACCTTCTAGGTGTTCCGAAGAAAACGTAGCAAAATTTATTAATTCTTTTTCAAGTAATTCTGTGTACATATCTGAAGACGGAGATGTTAAATAATATAATAATATATCACAAAGTACGGACTCTCTGGTGCTAACACGAGCACCTGTATTCATAAACTGTTTTATTCCGAAATTAAATATTTTTGAGTTTATGTCAAATTTCTCAGAAATATATTCTTGTGAAATATCTAAAGTTTCTTCCGGGAAATATTTTTCTACATCGATTTTATTTGAATATTTTAATTTCGTGTCTACTAATTCGAAAATTTTGTTATAATTTACATCTCCGACTATACACAGACACATATTATTTAAATTATAAAAATTATTATAACACTCGTATAAAATCTCAGGCGTAATTCTCGAGACAGACTCGACAGAACCGGCTATGTCAATTTTTACGGGATGATTTTTATATAACAAATTTAATAAATTAATATACACTTTCCAGTCAGGGCTGTCTTGGTACATTTTGATTTCTTGATTAATTATTCCACGTTCTTTTTCGACGTTCTCAGGAGTAAAATACGGCGACTGAACAAAATCTAATAATATATTTAAAGATTCTTCGAAATTATCTGTACACGAAAATAAATATGCAGTTTTCTCAAAAGAAGTATATGCATTGGCAGAAGCACCTGTCTTAGAAAATAACTCAAAAGCGTCACAGTCTTTGCCTGCGAATAATTTGTGTTCTAAATAATGTGCTATTCCATCTGGAACTTCTGTGTAACTTGTATTATTTTTAAGTTTGAATTTATTATTTATAGATCCGAAATTTGTTCCAAAAATAGCATATTTCGAGCCGTAATCTTTTTTGGGATATATATATATATCTAGTCCAGTGGGATGTTTCATGTAATAATATTCTTCGTTTATTAAATCATAGCTTACTCTTTTTGGATTCATAAAATTCACAACCTCCTGATACTTAATTTATTAATATTATTTATTATTAGTCAAAACATAGACAGTATCTAGAGAAATTTTATTTGATATTTCTATAATTTTCTCTCTGGACACTTGATTTATTTTTTCTATTACTTCATCAGGAGTTTCTTTTGTATCCGAAAAA
The DNA here is from genome assembly GCA_017414725.1 of Clostridia bacterium. Taxonomy (GTDB): domain Bacteria; phylum Bacillota; class Clostridia; order Oscillospirales; family Acutalibacteraceae; genus UMGS1491. The sequence goes on along the minus strand of JAFQKZ010000072.1, from coordinate 4,453 downwards.
ACTTGAGATAAGTACCATGTGTTTAAACTTTCCAGGCTATCTTTTGTATGTTTTAAACTCTGTGAAATATATAATTTTATTTCTTGTAGTTCAGAATCCGTGAAATTTCCGATTTGAATCTCTTTGAGCTGTTCTAAAATTCCCTGTTTTGCTTTGTCTATATTATCATGTTCTACGCCGCTTTCGACTAATATTATAGCTTTATGTTTATTATATTTAGAAGAACAGTAATAACACAAACTCTGTTTTTCACGGACATTTAAAAATAATTTCGATTGCGCTCCTCCACCGTACAGACAATTCATTACAATCATAGCATATACATCCGGGTCAGAAACAGAAATTTCAGTCCTAAATCCCATGACTAATTTAGACTGCGTTAAGTCCATATATTCAACATGATTTTTTATGTCACTAGATTTTTTTATAATTTCAGTATCACAAGAAACTATATTTTTTCTGGTAATTTTACTGAATCTTTTCTCGAACTCGTTAATTATCTGTTCGCACGAAATACTTCCTGTTATTATAATTTCTATTCTTGATTCAGATAATAATTTTTGCCAAGCCTGAAATACAAATTCCGGAGTTAAATTTTCAGCTTGCTCAACAGTACCCAGAGAATTTATACTAAATTTTTCGTCCGCACACATAATTTCTGTGCAACGCTTTTTAGCATATGCTTTTTTGTTATTTAATTCAGAATTAATATCTTCTATAAGCTGTCTTTTTTCTTGATTAAAATTCTCGATATTATTAAATTTATTATTCGAAATATCAGGGTCAAAAATCATATCACATAAAATATCTGTCAACTCAAGAATATTATTTTTGTCATCAAGACTATATTTACTGTTCAAACCCGTAGCGCAAAGACTTATGACCTGACTTTCGCCCAATTTCGTGACACTCGGATGTATCGAAGCACCGTATAAATTCTCAAGTTTTTTGCTAATATCAGACAATTTAGGCAATTTTTTACACGAGTGCGCCAATAAACTCGATAATAACGCATTAGCCGACACGTATTTATTATCAAGCGGACTAAATATAGAAAAAGAAATAAAACTAGTTTTAAATTTGTCTTCCGGAATATAAGTAAAATTTATGCCCTCAGATAAACTTTTCCGTACGATATTATTATTTAGCACTAAATATTCATCTCCGGTCTAAATTATTATTATTTTTATGCTTGTTTTTTCTCTTCCTCGGAGGAACCAGCGTGAATATAATACCCAATACCGAAAGTACAATCAAGAGTATCCCGCCGTATAATAATATCGATCCGTCATAAATAAAATCATATAATTTATTGTGATTACTATCTGTTTTTATAAACTCAAAACCCGCAGAGTATATATTAATACTCGTGACATACACAAAAATCAATAATATTAATATTTTATTTTTGATTTCGCTCACCCCTCGTAAAATTTATCTATAGGGGTATTATATATTATTTTTGAAATATTAATAATTACTCAAAAATTCGAGCCACTTACCTGCGCTTTCGACAAGATCAAAAAACTCATTTATCTTGTCAAAATTTTCAGAAGTCGCGAGACCTTTACGCAGGTAATCTAATAAAAAACTTATAATCATGCTAAAATAAAAACTAGACTGTAAATTTAAAACTAATATTTAGGTGATAGTATTATTATGTCTAGTTTAAAAGAAGAATTTATAAATATTTATAAGAGTAATATAGCTCGCGAAGGTTCTGATAAATTACTCGAATGGCTGGAAACTACGGATTTTTTTACAGCTCCGGCGAGTACTAAATTTCATTGTGCGTGCGAACATGGTCTATTAATGCACAGCATAAACGTATACAAAGTTCTAAAAGAGAAATATTATAACAGTCGAGAAGATAGTCTTGAAAGTTTTACAATTTGTTCTTTGTTGCATGATATTTGTAAAGTGCAGTTTTATAAAGTTTCGAAAAGAAATGTAAAAAATGAAGTTACGGGAGCCTGGGAGCAAGTACCGTTTTATCAAGTAGAAGATATGTTCCCGTATGGTCACGGAGAAAAATCTGTTTTTTTGATAGAAAGATTTATGAAATTAAAGACACAGGAAGCTATGGCTATAAGATGGCACATGGGTGGTTTTGACGAGGCTGCAAGGTCCGGAGGATTTTCGATTAGTCTAGCGTTTGACAAATTTCCGTTGGCAGTAAAATTACATATCTCAGATCTTGAAGCTACATATTTATACGAAAAACACACTTCCGCAGTAAAAAAATAATATAATATTATAAATAATATAAAAAATCAGAGGTGATTGCTGTGAAAATTTTGGTTATAAATTCAGGAAGTTCATCTCTTAAATATAAATTAATTAATATTATAAACAAAAAAGTAATTTGCTATGGTAATATAGAGAGAATTTTTATAAAAAACGAAACTATATTTTCATATTTTGTGAATAATAAAAAAGTTATATACGAGAAAAGCAGTAATATTACAGATTACGAAAGCGCTTTAAAATATTTAATCAAAATATTATTAGATAATAATATCGGAGTTATTAAAAATATACAAGAAATTGATGTAATAGGTCACAGAGTAGTGCATGGCGGAAAATATTTTGCAAAACCTGTGCTTATTAATAGTGACGTTTGCGAAAAAATAAAAGAACTGGAATCTCTTGCTCCGTTGCATAATCATGCGAATCTGTTAGGCATAAAATCTTGTCAGAAAATATTCGGTTCAGAAATTAAACAGTATGCTGTTTTTGATACTTCGTATTATTTAGATTTACCTGATTATGTATATACATATTCTGTTCCGTATGAATATTACGAAAAATATAATATTAGAAAGTACGGATTTCATGGTATTTCACATAAATACGTAATTGAAAAGTATTTTGAAATTTCTAAAAAAAATATAAATAACACTAAAATAATAAGTTGTCATCTGGGCAATGGTTCTTCTATTACTGCTGTAAAGAACGGTAAAGTTGTAGAAACGAGTATGGGTATTTCTCCGTTAGGCGGTGTAATAATGGGTACTCGTTCAGGTTCTTTAGATCCGGCAGTTATATTCCAAATTATAAAAAAAGAAAAAAATTTAGATAAAATAGAAAAACTGGAAGAAATTTTTTACAAAAGCTCAGGACTTAAGAGTATTTCAGGTATAAGTAGTGATGACAGAGATATTACAATACAAGAAAATCTAGGGAACAAAAGAGCTATCCTAGCACATAAAATCATGATACACCAGATTATTAAATACATAGGCGGTTATATTTCTGTAATGAACGGATGCGATGCAATAATTTTTACAGGTGGCATCGGAGAAAACCAACCGGTTCATAGAGAAAGAATTTGCGAAAGTTTCGAGTATTTAAATTTAAAAATCAATAAAAATATTAATAATAATATTATAAACTCAGAAACAGGAGTCAAAATATCTTTTGACAGTTCAAATATAGACGTGTATGTTATTTCTACAAACGAAGAGCTAGCTATTGCGCAAGAAATTTCGAATATATTATAAAATAATATAATAGAAAGGATGTTCAAAACATGTCAGCGACAAGAAACATAGGTATATTGACAAGTGGCGGAGACGCGCCGGGTATGAATGCTGTTATAAGAGCATTTGTAAGACGTGCGACTTCAAATAACACAAACAACAATATGAAAGTTTTTGGATTTAACAGGGGTTACATAGGACTAAGAACTGGAGATATAACTGAAATGACTGTACGATCTGTTTCTGATATTTTGCACAGAGGCGGTACAGTCTTAAGAACGTCTCGAGATCCTGAATTCAAAACACAAGCCGGACTTGAAATGGCGGTAAAAACTTGCGAAAAATATAACATAGATACTGTAGTAATAATCGGTGGAAATGGCAGTTTATACGGAGCTCGTGATCTGTCAAATATGGGAATAAATTGTATTTTCGTTCCGGCGACTATTGACAATGACATAGGTTATACAGATTATTCAATTGGTTTTGGCACGGCTTTAAATACCGGAGTCACTATGATAGACAAGCTTCGTGACACTGCTTCCTCACACGAAAAATGTAATTTAGTAGAAGTCATGGGAAAAAAATGTGGAAATTTGGCGTTACATATAGGTATTGCAACAGGTGCAACTTCGATTTTGGTTCCGGAAAAATCATATGATTTCCAAAAAGATATAATTAATAGAATTAAATTTACACAAAAAATAGGCAAAGAACATTTTATAATAATAATAGCAGAAGGCTGCGAAAATATAATAGAAATTTCAAAAAAAATCGAACAAGATACAAATATTCATACAAGATGTACAATTCTTGGGCATGTTCAACGTGGAGGTTCGCCGAGTGCACGCGACAGAATTATAGCCAGCACTATGGGTTATCGCGCTGCAGAGCTTTTGATTAACAATCAAAAAAACAAGTCTATATTTATGAAAAATAATATAATTTCTGACATTAATATACAAGAAAGT
>JAFQKZ010000071.1 GCA_017414725.1 Clostridia bacterium | reverse complement strand
TGATATACTACAAAAATCTGAAAATGCTCTGCTGTCTATTACCTGCTCTGCTGTTTGCATATCTGATAGATTGTACAAATTTTGTAGCAAATACAGCCGTAGCATTAGTTCCTTGTCATACGGCTTATTTCCCCGCTCTCCTTTGTAGTAGTGCGGTTCTATTATCTTTATCCACTCGCCCCAAAAATAACTTGGAGACCTACTTGGGCGGTTAGACCTATGCTCCGTAACATGCCAAATTTATCTCTCGCTCGAATTGATATTAACATGCCTCGCCAAATTAATAACGCGAATAAATTATTTGACATTTTTACTATATTCGTTTATATCATGATCTATAGTTCATTTTAGGAGCAATAGAAAAATGAAAGAAGGATTATATTTGTCGCAAATTGAGCTTGTGCTAGACGACGACTTGGCATCTATAACTGGTGGCATAAAAATAGAATTCAGTGAAAAAGAGAAGAGTGTTTTCAAAAAAACATGTAAATATACACTTTATACTGTTGGTGGTCTTGTTATATCACTAGCTTCTTTAGTAACAATTTTATTAACAATTAAAGAGATATCCCGAATTATTGAGTCGTATAGACCTGTGAAAAGTTGGAAAAAACAAAACCCAGATAACTATAGGTGTTGCGAGGATTTTTGAAATTAATTTTCATAATTTCTCTAATCTCGAAGATCTAGAAATTGATAAAATAATACCCATCTGAGCTAGTAACATCATGAGCGACGTTCCTCCGTAACTAAAAAACGGTAAGCTTATTCCTGTGTTTGGAATAGTGTTAGTGACGACTGAAATATTTAAAATAACTTGGAGACCTACTTGGGCGGTTAGACCTATTCCCAGTAACATGCCGAATTTATCTCTCGCTCGAATTGAGATTAACATGCCTCGCCAAATTAATAACGCGAATAACAATAATATAATTACTGCACCGATAAATCCCAGTTCTTCGCATACGACTGAAAATATAAAGTCGTTCTGAGGTTCCGGGATATACAAATATTTCTGGCGTGAATTTCCGAGGCCTAGTCCCAAAACCCCGCCGGAGCCAATTGCGTATAGCCCCTGACGCGTTTGCCAGGTATCTACTCCAGATGACCCAAACGGATCAAGCCAACCTGAAATACGATTATTTGCGTATGTTAATTTATCTGTGAAGACTACTAAATATATTAAAGCTGATGCTATGGCTCCCAAGACCATGCCGAACCATTTGAGTTTGACTCCTCCGATAAATAACATACCTGCGGCGAGCAAAATTACTATGACAGAACATGAAATATGTGGCTCAAGCGCGAGCAAAATTATAGTTGGAGCCAGAATTATTAAATACGGTAAAATCCCGTACTTAAACGTGTCCATGCGGTGTAAATTCAAATTTATAAAATGCGCAAAAGAGAGTACTATCGCAAATTTAGTAATTTCTGACGCTTGGAAACTAAAAGAGCCCAATTGTATCCATCTGTGGACGCCGTTAATCGCAGGCATTAACAAAACTAAAATTAATAACACAAAAGACGTCATTAATATCGGAACTGCGAATTTTCTGAATACATGATAGTCTATGTACGAAACTCCAAACATAGCTATTACTCCCAAAAAAGCAAATATTAACTGATTTTTTATGAAATAAAAGCTGTCTTTTTTGTGTAGATAATATGCATTGGGATAACTTGCTGAGAACATCATAATTAGACCTATTATTAATATTGTAATTACCAGAAATAAAAACGGGATATCTAGCCCAGAACGAGTTAGATATTTCATGAAACTAATTATTTTAGTTTTTATTTTTGTTTTATTTTTTTGGGGGACTCTTTTTTCGCTCACGTTTTCACTCCTATTATTTTATATTTTTATATTTATATATATTAATAATATTTCACGTAAATCAAAGAAATTATACCTAGAATAATAGTAATAGTGCTAAAAATCGCACAGATTTTGTTTTCGTTCCAGCCGGATAATTCCAAATGATGATGCACCGGAGCCATTTTAAATAATCTTTTGCCGTGAGTTAATTTAAAATAAATAACTTGGATCATAACAGAAAACATTTCGAGAATATACACAAAAGAAATAATAATTAACGGTACATGTAAATTTGCACCAAGGCCCAGAGCACAAATCAGACCGCCTAAAAATAAAGATCCTGTGTCGCCCATAAATACTTTTGCGGGATTCAAATTCCAGAACAAAAAGCCTAGACAACTACCTGCAAACGCTGTAGCTTCTAAACTTAGACCGTACATTCCCAGAATATTTGTCATTATCATAAAAAATATAAACACGAAAAAAGCTATTGAAGAACAAAGACCGTCTATGCCGTCTGTTAAATTTGTAGAATTTACTATGCCAACAGTTATAACACTAAAAATAATATAATAAAAAAATTTAAGTTCTATAGTTCCGAAAAACGGTAAATTAACTTGAGTAAGACTGGATCCGTGCGTGATTTTATTCACAGCGTAAATACATAAAAAATAACACGTAACTACGCCGAATTGTAATATTAATTTCTGTATGGGAGTAAGACCCTGATTTTGTTTTTTTGTGACTTTTACATAATCATCTATAAATCCTATGGCGCCGTAGCCCAGAGCCATGAGTAATCCAGCGATAATTTTGGTAGTCATTAAAATAGTCTCTCGTGCTTGTATGTGATTAATTTCAGACAATTTATAATATAAAATTATAGAAATTATAGTCGAAATTATTCCTGAAATTATAAATATAAAACCGCCCATTGTAGGAGTACCCTGTTTGTTTTTGTGCCACGACGGGCCTATTTCCAATATAGTCTGACCGTATTTAATTTTAGTCAAAATAGGAATTATAATTTTTCCGAGTACCAGACTTATTAAAAAACCAAGCGTTGCAGATATTATAATAGAAACACCGTAACTGCTCATTTTCAAATTCCTCCGATTTTAAAATTCTTTAATTTTTATATTAATCTCCGGACGAGTCGCTATGTACAAAACCTATAGTTATTACTGTTCCTTTGGGGACAACAGTATTTTCCGGAACACTTTGAGTACTTGATATAGCACCTGATTTTTCGAGTTTAATTCCGGACAAATTAATATTCAGTCCGTGTTTCGAAGCTATAAACTTCACGTCTTGTACAGAATATCCCGTAAATTTCGGAACTTTTACTTCTGACGAACTCGTAGAATCTGTATGTAAAACTAGTGTACTTTCTTTTGGCACGTGATTCAATGGATCTGGAATTTGCGAAATTACTTTATCTCCTGTACCTAAAACAGTATATTTTAATCCCAGAGAATTAATTATATTTTTCGCTTCGTTTATATTTTTACCTAAGAGATCCGGAACTACAGTATCTATTTTTTCGAGTTCTTCTTCTGTGTAGACTTTTTCTATTCCAAAATACGGTAAAATATCTTGCATTGCACGTGCGAACACAGGTGCCGCTACTATACTTCCGTAATACTGACCGCCTTTTGGAGTATCAAAAGCAACTAACATTGCAAGCTTCGGGTTATCTGCCGGAGCAAATCCGCAAAAAGATGAAATATAATCTTTGTGACCTTTAGTCGACAGACCGATTTTTTCAGAAGTCCCGGTCTTTCCGGCAACTCTGTATCCCGGTATATATGCATTTTTGGCAGCACCATGAGTTGCGTTTTCATATAACATTTGAGTTACACGCTTTGCAGTCTGCTCAGACACGGCTTGACGTTTTGTGACTACATCAAACTTTTTAATTATATTATTATTTTCGTCTAGTATTTCTTTGACTATGTGCGGCTGTATAATCTTTCCGCCGTTCGCAATAGCCGCAGCAGCAGTTATCATTTGTATGGGAGTAATACCGAAATTCTGACCCATGGAAGCTACGCACAAATCTATACTAGACATGCTTCCGTCAGCATTGAAAAATAAATCCGTAGATTCACCGGGTAAATCTATATTTGTCTTATTATGTAACCCGAAAGATTTATAAAAATCAAAGAAATTTTTTGCACCTATTCTCAAACCCAGAGTAATAAACGCCGGATTGCAAGAGTGACATAGAGCTTCAACAAAATTCTGCATGCCATGACCTTTGCGTTTGTGACAGCCTATGGCACGAGCGTTTTCAATAGGCTTTATAGATCCCGTACAGTTAAAACTCGATTTTTCATTTACGACATCCAATTCAAATCCCATAGCAGCCGTGATCATTTTAAATACCGAACCAGGATAATAAACATCGCTTATCGCTTTGTTTCTCCACTGTTGACTAAGAGCTTCACTACGTGCTTTTTGTCTTTCTTCTTCAGGTAAACTATTAATTTGCTCTGATATTTCAGAATTATATATCTCGAACGGTTCATTCGGGTCAAAATCCTGTTTTACCGCCATGCCCAAAATTTCACCGGTATTTACGTCCATAACTATTCCTGTAGCACGATTTTTTACGTTATGAGTCCGCACGCCTTCTTCCAGAGCAATTTCTAAAAATTTCTGAATATTCTCGTCTATGCATAATTTCAAATTATGTCCGGGTTTGGGGTTAACGAGCTGTTCGTACTCAAACGGCATTTCTTTTCCTATGGCATTTCGAGCTGTTAAAATTCTACCGGGTTCTCCGCTTAATTCTTTATCATAATACGACTCTATACCGGCTAGCCCTTGACTATCAGCTCCGACAAACCCGAGTACTGCTGCTAAAAAATTCTTCAACGGATAATATCTTTTGTAATCTTCTATTAATCTAATTCCTGTCGTGATTTTATTATTATTTTTAAATTCTATAATTTTATCTTTAATATCACTTTCGACTTTCTTTTTAATAATATTATAACAAGATTTCTTTTTAGATAACTCTAATAATTTTTCTTTGTCAATATTTAATATTTCGCTCATGCCTGAACATATTAGTTCTCGCTTCTGATCAGTATCTATATATGCCGGTTCTAAGACAACAGTCCAAACGCTGGCACTCTGAGCCAGAATATTCATATTTCTGTCATATATAGTACCGCGTTTGGGATTAATTTTTGTATCTGTAAGCTGCTGCTCTGACGCCATTTTCTGTAAATATTCGCCTTGTACAATCTGTAAATTTACTAATCTAAATATCAATACCGGAAATCCTATAAACACTAGTACTATGAGTACTACCAAGGATCTCCGTTGCATTCGTATATTTATCCCTTTGGACAACTTCCGCACTCCTTGAATTTTCTTTGTCTTTAGTTTTATTAGTTCTATTATAATATTTATTTCAAGGGTGGGCAAGTTATGCAGATATTATGTTACTGGACAGAGGTCAACTCGAGTACAGTTTTGGCCCTGAATAAGTTGTTGTATAAGTCATCGATAAGTCGCGCAACGACACGTAAATTTTTTCTGCCTTCATCGTGTGTTGTCAGTTTGCGCAATATCCACGGGCAGTTTTTGTTAATAGAGTTAAGCAGGCAATCCGCGAGGCCGACGGCTTTCGTATCCGTCCTATAGGGTAGGTGTTTGCCACAAACCGTTGACAGGTCCGAGCCTGTGTTTATTAAATACGAGTGGATCGCGGCTAGTTGGGACAGTAACATATACCAAAATTCGTTCAGCACGGGCATGGGGCTTCCATCGTAGGCATTTTTCACGGTTCGGAGCAGGTCTTTGGTTTTGTCCAACCAGTCCTGTTTTTGCTGGCTCAGGGGGAGCGCAGTCTTATCTTGTATGTCCTTTAGGTTTTTTATTAAAGCGTTCAGCTCGTACATAAGACAAGCTTGTTGCAATTTTTCTGCGGGCACGTCCGTAGTCGTACGTAGCGGTGATGTGCATAATCCTTCATAACAAAGCGGGTAAGAAGTTATTTTCTGGGCGGCTTCTTGGGCCTGCACAAACGTCTCGTTATTTAAGTCTTCTATGCTCTGTGGGAACACATATTTACCATTATAATCATCGCCCATTTCGGTCAAATTTTTAAATACTGTCGCATAATCGCCTGCTTTCGGATTCAATGCGTAGGTCAACTCGCGTACAGTTTTGGCCCTGAATAAGTTGTTGTATAAGTCATCGATAAGTTCCGCAACGCCACGTAAATTTTCTCTGCCTTCATCGTATGTCGTCAGTCTGAACAATATCCACGGGCATGTTTCAGTAGTAGAGTTAAGTAGGCGGCTCGCGAGGTCTACGTCCCACGTATGCGGCTCATAGTTTAGGCGTTCGCCACAAACCGTTGACAGGTCTGAGCCTGTGTGTATTAAATACGAGTGGATCGCGGCTAGTTGGGACAGTAACATATACCAAAATTCGTTCAGCACGGGCATGTTGTCTTGGTAGAACTTACAGGACACGCTTTGGCACAGTTTTTCGGTGTCGCTAAACCAATCCTCTTCTTGCGTGATCGGAGGGATCTTGGTCTTATCGTGTATGTCCTTTAGGTTTTTTATTAAAGCGTTCAGCTCGTACATAAGACAAGCTTGTTGCAATTTTTTTGCGGGCACGTCCGTAGTCGTACGTAGCGGTGATGTGCATAATCCTTCATAACAAAGCGGGTAAGAAGTTATTTTCTGGGCGGCTTCTTGGGCCTGCACAAACGTCTCGTTATTTAAGTCTTTTATGCTCTGTGGGAACACATATTTACTATTATAATCATCGCCCATTTTGGTCAATTTTTTAAATGCTGTCATTTTGGTCAATTTTTTAAATGCTGTCGCATAATCGCCTGCTTCCGGATTCAATGCGTGTGGTTTGATTAATACTCCAGAAATAAACAGACTCGCCATTAGACCAGCAAAAAACTTTTTAGACTTGTTAAATTTCATAACAAATATCTCCTTAAAATAAATTTATAATTCTTTCATACAAAAACTAATACAATTAATATATCATAATTCAAACTCAAAGTCAATATCTAAATTTGAAAATTTAATAAAAACAACGCCGGTAATTTGAAATTACCGCGTTTTATAATCTGTAAATTTATTACTATACAATCTAAAGAAAAGAGAATGTTCAAAATTCGATTTTGCTCTAAAAGAATTGTCAACTTAAATTCATAATACTAAAAATCTATATTCATATCCCCTTGAACCCGACATTGAAAAAACTTTCAAAACGACATTTTATTTACTAATACTTTCAGAAATAGCGTTTTATTGCCCGCTCCTACCAAGCTTGTTAATTTTATAAAAGTGTTTTACCTTAATTTTTTATACACTCCGGCATAGGATATTTCGAATAATTCGGGCGTATCGAATACAAATTATCAAAAAATATATCTAATTCCATCATGCGTCGGTTTAAAATTCCCACAGAACACTTACCGTCAACATGATGTCTA
>JAFQKZ010000070.1 GCA_017414725.1 Clostridia bacterium | reverse complement strand
CCGGTAAAATTAATACTCAAAAAATCGAACGCAAGCATCTTTCTTTTCGCACTCGCCTTAAACGCTTAGCTCGTAAAACTATCTGTTTCTCTAAGTCCCTTTCTATGCATAATATCTTACTTGGCTTGCTTATTATTGTCATTAAATTCGGTTGTCAATTCTTCTAGTACACGATCTATATATTTAATCACTTTGACAAATTATTTTTTTCGATCAACAGGCTACGTATACACGAATCACAAACATATTTTTCTTTTATAGTATATTCAGCGTTTTTTTGAGAACAAATTATACAGTTTTTATCGGAGTTTTTTTTGGTAAGCACAATTTTGCTGTTGTCAATACTAATTTCTAAAGGATCCCCTGTTTCTATACTTAAATTTCTACGAAGCTCAATTGGCAGAACTATTCTTCCTAATTCATCAACTTTTCTCGAGATACCCGTAATTTTTATCACTAAATTTATCCTCACTTTTAAAAACAATATTTTTTCAAATAAATAAAAATTTATATATGTAATTATTATTATTCATCGAAATTTTATGAAATAATGTTGAAATTTTACTGTATAATGCAAAAATTGTCAAAATATGTCGAATTTTCGATTGTATCCTAGAACAATTGGCAAATAAAAATGAAATGGAATTAAGATACGAAATAAGAGTAATAAATAATGGCTATGACCAAAATAAAATGCATACATTGTGAAAGCAAAGATATAGTGATAAAAACCTAAAAAACAAAAAAAGCTCACGAATATCAACCTAATATATGTAAATTTAGAAAAGCCGTTAAATATTAAACTAGAAATAAATGAAATATGAGGAAGAGTAAATTCTAAAAAGACATCATCTTGGCTTCAGCACGCTATTAACCATAATAACACAGATGGTATGGCTTATATTACTAGACCGGAGACAGACAACTAACTGACTTAATCTAAATACTATTGTTATATGTGCTTCTGATAATAATTTTTCTTACTAATATTTGATCTGTGAAACTATCCGTTTTTTCTAATTTTCCTGCAAAGCACGATATAGTATCTTGTTTTCTTGTTTGTTTTGGATCATTTGAATGTATAAACAACTCATCATTAAATTTTTGGCACCCACTGCGAGAATCGAACTCACAACTAACCCTTAGGAGGGGTTTGTTATATCCATTTAACTAAGTGGGCACATTAAATATTATAATTCATATGAGTTATAATGTCAAAATTTGATTATTATAATTTATAGTACTCAGAATTAAAGAAAGAATAAATCCCTAATTCAGAAATATTAATATTTTTTATTTGTTCGATAGCCTGTTTATATATATCAAGCTGCACAAAATATTTGTTTACAAAATCCGTTTTATTGGTTATTTTATCGGTTTTATAGTCTATAATTACGTAGTTATTATTTTCCAGAAACAAACAATCTATAGCACCCTGAACAATAATTTCATTACTATAATTAAAATCAAAAGAGATGTTTTTTACAGGAAGTTTTACAGGAAGTTTTACAGAAAATTTATATTCTCTTAATATTTCAGGGCTGTTTATAATACGAGTATATAGTTCTGAATTAACGAAATTTTTTATATATGATTTATCCAAAAATTTTATTTCTTCAATTGAAAAAAAGTTTAATTTTACTAGTCTTTTTATTTCTAAATCAAGATTTTTACTTAAATTTTTCAAATCACAACAGCACATAAATTTATGAAGCAAAGTCCCACGAGCCGCACTAGAAATCGATTTTTTTAACATAAAATCGGGATATTCGGTGGCAATATTATCACGCCAAATATTTTTTTGGGAGATCTGTGAAGCAGTTGTTTTCACAGGCAAATTAATTTTATTTTCAAACGGATAGACATACTCAGATTTTTTTGCATTATTTTGACAAATTATATCGTTTTCTTCTATTTTTTTGTTTATTATGTTGTTATTAGGCTTAACAATATCGATTTTCCAATTTAATTTATCAAGTATATTAAGATTTGTATTAGTCTCTTTTTGATCTAAATTTAAAGCTTCACATAACTCTTTTTTAACATAACTTTTGGAAATACACAAAAAAAGCCAATCCCAAAACGAACCTGCACTTTCAATATCATGTTCTGAAATTAAATTTTTGTTTTGAAAATATAGAACTTTTTCTATAAATTTATTAATATTTTTTATATTCGTAGTAAAATATACCATGTTTTTTGCTCGTGTTAAAGCAACGTAAAGAACTCTTAACTCTTCCGAAACATTTTCGTGGTTTAGTGCCATGCTTATTGATTTTCTTATAATATTATCGTAAACAAAATTTAATTTTTCGCTTCTTAATTTCATTCCTATCCCAAATTTCGGGTGCAAGAGAACGCTATCTGTGTTTTGCACGAATTTCGAAGACGTTCCGGCTATGATACACACCGGAAATTCCAAGCCTTTTGACTTATGAATGCTCATGATTTTTACTGCATTTTCTGCTTCTTCTTGGATAGTTGCGCAAGGTAAATCGGATTTTTT
>JAFQKZ010000069.1 GCA_017414725.1 Clostridia bacterium | reverse complement strand
CGCTCTCCTTTGTAGTAGTGCGGTTCTATTATCTTTATCCACTCGCCCCACGGTACGATTCGGTCTATCCGATTTAGTAATTCTTTTTTCTTTGTTTTTCTCTGTGCCAGCTCATCGCTTAGCGTTATTTGTTTTATCATGTCTCTATTTTATCTTGTATCCTTTTGCTTTTCATTCTTCTTTTGTGCGGTCTTGCCCTAATAAAAAGCCAAGTATCACGTTAACAACATAACTGCCTATATGGCGGTTTTGTATGTTCAAATTACCGAAAAAATTTATAAAAAACTATTGACAATAAAAACATATGTGATATAATAAGAATATAAGAAAAAGTTAAGGAGAAAAAATAATAAGATGTCAAAACCTGTAATCGCATTAGTTGGGAGACCTAACGTCGGGAAATCTACATTATTTAATAAATTAACAGGAAAGCGTGCTTCTATTGTAGATGACACAGCCGGGGTTACGCGCGATAGAGTCTACGGTACATGCGAGTGGTGTGGTCGCGAGATTACTGTTATAGATACCGGAGGCATAGAAGTTAATAACAAGAATTCAGATATTATTACTCAGGAGATTAAAGCTCAAGCTGAGATTGCCATAGATTTAGCAGATGTAGTAGTGTTTGTTGTGGATCTAAAAACAGGACTAATGCCTACAGATTACGATATTTGTAATATTTTAAAAAGAACGTCTAAAAATATAATTTTGTGTGTTAATAAATGCGATAATATCGGCACAGAAGAAGATTATAATTTTTATGAATTTTATAATTTAGGTATAGAAAATATATTTAAAGTTTCGTCTGTGCATGGCCATGGTACAGGTGATTTACTGGACGAGATATTTAAATATTTGCCGGAAGAAACTCAAAATATTCAAGAAAAAAACGAAATATCTGTTTGTATTATTGGGAAACCTAATGTAGGTAAATCTTCACTTGTGAATTTTTTGTCCGGGGATAACAGAAGTATAGTTTCAAATGTTGCCGGTACCACACGTGATGCAATAGACATTAATATTTCAAATAAACACGGAGATTATGTTTTTATTGATACAGCCGGTATTCGCAAAAAAAACAAGATAACTGATCGTATTGAAAAATACAGTGTCATTCGTGCGAAAATGGCTATAGAAAAATCAGATGTATGTTTAATTATGATAGACGCAACAGAAGGTGCAACGGAGCAAGATACTAAAATAGCCGGACTAGCCCATGAAGCCGGAAAAGCGAGTATAATTATTGTAAATAAATGGGATTTGATTTCAAAAGATAATAATACATATCAAGAGTACAAGAGAAAAATCAAAGAAAAGTTTTTATTTATGTCATATGCACCAATTATGTTTATATCTGTAGAAACAGGGCAACGCGTGTCCGAAATATACGAAAACATAAACAAAGTAAATGAGTTTAATTCTATGAGAATTTCTACAGGTACTTTAAATGATGTTTTGGCGCAGGCTATGACAAAGACTCCAGCTCCTACACACAAAGGAAAAAAATTAAAGATTTACTATATGACTCAGGTTAGTACTAAACCACCTACATTTGTGTTTTTTGTGAATAAAGCCGAACTTTTCCATTTTTCTTATCAAAATTATCTAAAAAACACTTTAAGAGATGTATTTGGGTTTACCGGCACACCGTTACACTTTATAATCAGAGAAAAATCCGAACAAAAATTGAACTTGTAACGGCTCTTTTGAGAACTTCGTATTTGTTTTTAATAAATTTTATCTTGCTAAACTTCGTTTCAATCATCTTAAACACTATCTCGCTTTTTCCTCGTTTCTATCTTGATTTCTCTTGTTAACTCTCTTGGGGCTCTCTCGGTCGACACAAAACATTTGACATTTTTTTTGTTATATATTAGAAGTTAAAATAGTTATTTTACTTTTGGGGTGAAAGTCGTGTCAAATTCTGACAAAAAGCTAAGTATTTCAAAAATGTATAAAGGCAAACCATTGGTTCGTTGCGGAGATACAATATATTATGGATATTTTAGCGATAGATTTATTATAAGAATTCAGATATTGTCGAATTCTAATATTATTGATGATTTGCAGCTTTCATCTGAAATTTTAGTCGAATTGCTAGATTTAGGTTCAGAGCGTAAATTCCCAGGTACTCTTATAAAATCTTGCACAAAGTCCGGATTATGGAGTGCCATAGATGTATCTAGTGCTTGGCTAGAAAGAAAATTATTAGGCTGATATTTTGGAGCGAGGTGTTGACAGTGAGTTTATTGGAAATCATTCTTGGCGTTGTACTTATAATGTTGGCAGTAGCAGTAACAGCTGTAGTTTTGTTTCAGGAAGGTCAGCAGCGGCCTATGGGTGCTATAACCGGAGCATCCAGCGATACGTTTTTAACGAAAAACAAAAAAAGATCCATTGATGCGTTTTTAGAACGCTGGACGAGAAATATTGCTATTGGCTTTTTCTCAATAGTAATAGTTGTAAATATATTACTTTATTTTCATTTTGTTTAATAAATTTAAGTATCTATCTCTTTTTAGGATAGATATTTTTTATATTTTTTCAAAATTCTGTCTAAACTTAACTGTTGACAAAAAAATAAAATTGTAATAAAATATAAATATTGGAAATTTTAGGAGGTATAACAAATATGTTTAAAAAAAGTTTAGCAGTTGGTAGTTTAGTTGCTTTAATGATGCCGGTGCAATACGTATCAGCTGTACCTATTAACAATATAGAAAATACAGAAAATATTGAACTTAAAGAAAAAGAGTTTTCTTTGTTTGGATTGTATAACAAAACATACTATAAAAGTGTATTGCAATCTCTTGATTCTATGCGAGCGAATGCTATTATATCAATGGAATGCTTAAATAAATTAGAAAACAGCTTGAATGCTCAAAAAACAGAAGATAACTCTGACGCTGATGATAAATTACAAAATAATGTTTCTGAATCTTTTCAAGACTTTTTACAGCAACAAACGGTTTTGGACAACGAAATTATTAAGTTTCTGGATTTGTGTGGGTTTAAAGCCGAGACTGAAGAAGATATTAAATCTGATAATTTAGACCAAGTTTCTGAAGAATCTTCCGTTCATGTTGCTGATGAAAGCTCAGAAATTGTTGAGTGAAGAATCTTAAGCAATGTCTGAAAAACATGTGTGGTTTTATCTTGTGTTATGAAACTAAACTAGTACAACAAAAATATATATCAAATCTCTAAAAACGTTACAATAAACAAAAATTACAAAATAATGTCTGAAATAATAGTATTAGATAACAAAAAACCGCGGTTTGTCAGACTTATTTTGTTTTTGGTGTAATTCACAAGCCCTAGATTTTCATATTTTTTTAAATTACTAAAATATTTATCTGGGATATTCATATTAAATTTTTTTTGGAATTCTTGATTAGAAACACCACTTTTGAGTCTTAGTTTAAGCATAATATACTCATCCGGAGTATTGCAAGAATCACTATCATAAATAATCTCAGGGTTTTCTAAAAAATTATTCAAATTATTTTTATAATAAAATCTCTTGTTATTAAAAAAAGAATGGGCAGACGGTCCAATACCTAGATATTCGTCTAAGTTCCAGTATTTTAAGTTATGCTTGCTGTACATATTGTCACGCGCAAAGTTTGAAATTTCATAGTGATCATAGCCAATTTTTTTCAAATTTTCAGAAATATAAATGTAAAAATCACTGCAAATATCTTGATCTGCGAAATTTTTAATATTTGGGTTATCAAAAAATTTTGTGTTTTTTTCGATTTTTAGCAAATAAACAGATATGTGAGCTAAATAATTATTTTTACAAAAATTTATAATATTATCTAGATCTTGAAAATTTTGACCCAGAAGACCTATGATAAAATCAAAAGATATATTTTTTATCCCGGATTTTATTATATTATAATATGTATTTAAAATATGTTCAGTGTTGTGCCGGCGTTGCAGTGTAATTAAATTATTGTTATTTAAAGACTGGGCTCCAACAGAAACTCTATTTATACCGATAGATTTTAGTATCTCAAAATCTGAATAATTATAATCTGCAGGGTTAATTTCTATAATTATTTCAGGATTTAATATACTAAAATTTTTATTTATATTATTTATAATTTTATATATTTTTTCGGGTTTTAAGAGACTTGGTGTGCCACCGCCAAAATATATAGTATCTATAATTTTATTTGTATTTGCACCAAATTTTTGTAATTCCTGAATAATAATATTTATATATTTATTTTGTAGTTCTTCTGAGTTTTGTACGGAATAAAAATTACAGTACGGACACTTTTTCTCGCAAAATGGGACATGTATATATAATCCCAGATAATTATTGTTACTCAAGCGTCCATACTCCTAATTATAAATATTTAATATATTGTTATATTTTAGTTAATTTTGATAGTTTTTGAAGTAATTTTTTGGTTCCGATAGAATCCCCAAAGTCTATTTCCAGCATTGCATCGCTACCCATGGGTTTTACAGACATAATTTTCCCGGCCCCAAATGTAGGATGATTAACTGAATCTGATACTGAAAAAGATATAGCGTTTGTGTTTCCACCGGTAATATTATTTAAATTTAACCCGCCGAATTTGTGTGCAGAATTAATAGATTTCGTGCGAATTTCATACGCAGACTGCGGTGCTGTTTCGCCTTCTTTTAAATTTTTCCAGTCACGAGATTTAGTTTTTTCTATTAATTCCTGAGGAATCTCAGATATAAATCTAGAAGCTTTATTGTTTGAAGTCACACCTGCTATCATACGGCTATCTGAGTTCAAAATATACAAATCTTTCCGACATCTGGTTATACCAACGTATGCGAGTCTTCTTTCTTCTTCAAGAGAATCTTCGCTGTCCAAAGATTTTAAGCTCGGGAACAGACCTTCCTCAACCCCGGACAAAAATACTGTTCGGAATTCAAGACCCTTGGAAGCGTGTAAAGTCATTAGAGTTACTGCGTCTGAATTTTCATCATAATTATCTATATCAGAGAACAAAGAAATTTCTTCTAAAAATCCGGCTAAACTTGCATCATATTTATGGTCCTGTTCGTATTTTACTATTGAGCTCATTAACTCGTTTACGTTTTCGATACGAGTTTCAACTGCATCACGCTCAGATCTCAAATAATTAATATAGTCAGTTTTATTAAGTAACAGTTCGTATAACTCTCTCAGACTACACTTGTTGACTCTATGTGCGTGCATTAAACAGTCTATTAAATCTGTGAAACCTTTTAGTTTTGGAGAAACTCGTTTTAAACTTTCTATGTTTGGACTATTACGCATAATAGTCAAGAAATCTTCTCCGGTACGCAAAGATATATCTTGGACTTGCGAAATAGTTCTATCTCCGATAGATCTTCTGGGTTGGTTGATAATTCTTCTTAATCTGACTTCATCTCTGGGATTATTAATTACACTTAAATACGCAAGCATATCTTTTACTTCTTTACGATCATAAAATCTTACGCCACCGAATATTCTGTACGGAATATTTTTACGAATAAATACTCGTTCTATGACATTAGATTGCAAATTTCGTCTGTACAAAATCGCAAAATCAGAATATTTCGCTTCTCCGGACTCAACTTTATTCTTGATAACATCAGCCATATAATTTGCTTCGTCATGTTCGTTATAAGCCGTATGAACTTTAATATTAGTTCCGCTTTCGTTTTCTGTCCAGAGAGTTTTTCCTTTTCTTTGAGTATTATTACTGATAACAGAATTTGCCGCAGTTAAAATATTTTTTGTAGATCTGTAATTTTGTTCGAATCTTATGATTTTTGCACCGGGGAAATTTTTCTCGAAATTAATAATATTTTCTATTGTAGCACCACGGAATTTATAAATACTTTGATCATCGTCGCCTACTACACAAATATTTTTATTTTTCTCAGATAAATATTTTATTAATATATACTGTGCATAATCTGTGTCTTGATATTCGTCTACCAAAATATATTTAAATTTATTTTGATAATATTCTAAGACTTCCGGGAACTCTCTGAATAATTTGACAGTATTTAAAATCAAGTCATCAAAATCCATTGCATCAGCGTCGTTTAATTTCAACTGATAATTTTCATAAACACTGGGCAAATCATATATTTCAGGATTATTCTTTAATCTTATATCATTGCTCCATTGCTCATGACATAATTTATAATCTATTAATTTATCTTTTTGACTAGATATTAATCTTTTGATATCTTTTGCGCTCCACAATTTATCATCTAATTCCAGAGCTTTTTGACATTCTTTTATTACTTTTACGCTGTCTTCTTCATCATAAACAACAAAATGATTACTAAATCCTAATTTTTCCGCATGAGCCCTTAAGACACGTGCACAAAAAGAATGAAAAGTACACGCCCAGATTTCTCTAGATTTCTCGCCTATAGAACTATATAATCTTTCTTTTAATTCACCAGCGGCTTTATTTGTGAAAGTAATAGCTAGAATTTCCGAGGGCTCAACATGATTAGTACATATTAAGTCTTTTACGCTCTCAGCTCCGAGATCTTCGTCATATGCTTTTTGCAACCTATTTAAAATTTCTTCTGTTATAATCATGTTATCAAGATTGTTATTTATATACGAGTCGCCGTAATTTATGATATTCATGATTCTGTTTATAACAGCGGTTGTTTTTCCGCTGCCTGCACCCGCCAGAACTACTACAGGTCCATTAATTTCAAATACAGCTTTAAGTTGCATAGGATTAAGAAAGCTAAAGCTTTTTTCTAATATTTTTTTTCTTAAATCTATAAACATTTCGCTGTGATTAGTATATTTGCTTGCCAATTTGTGCACCACCATAAAATATTAATTATTTTTTATATTTTCAATTATACATTATTTTTTCTCATAAATCAAGACTTGATTTTTTTAAAAAACTCTTGACAAAATATTTTTTATAATTATAATAAAAATACAATCAATTTTAAGGAGTTATATATTACATGTCTAAAACAAAAATATTTTCTAAAAAGGTCACATCTTTAGTTTGTTCAGCAACATTGTTTGTTTCGTCTGTTGGTCTACAAAACAAAAATATATCAGCGACTGATAGTAGCGATTCTTTGTATAATTGTAATATTGAAAGCCAGGGAGAGGTAACTGAAACCTCGCTACAAAAACTTGAAAGTCACACCGAGTTTGTTTCGTCTGTTGATCTACAAAACAAAAAT
>JAFQKZ010000068.1 GCA_017414725.1 Clostridia bacterium | reverse complement strand
GAATTACTCGATTCAGCATGGCAATTACCTATGTCCGGTGGAAAAAGCGTCGTAGATATAAAAAAAATAGCAAAAATTTTGGTCGAAATAAAAGAGAATTTGCCGATGGAGATCGTACAAGCCAGAAAAATAGTACAAGACCGGTCATCAATCATTGAAAACGCAAGATCCGAAGCAGAAAACATGTTAAAAACAGCAGAAGAAAAAGTTAGAAATATGCTAAATAACAGCGAAATAATGCGTGTCGCGCAGTCAAAAGCCGAATCCATCATAGCCGATGCTACTACGAAATCGCGTGAAATGCGTGTTTCCAGCAATGAATATGCCGTAAGTGTAATGAAAAACCTTGACGAAACAGTTACCAACCATTTAACGCAAATTCGAAAAGCTCGACACATGTTCCAGACCAATACTACTGGCGCAGAATAATTTAATATTTTGTTAACTGGGAGATAATTTAAATGAAATATGCTAGGAACAAAATTATTAATCATGAGTTCAAAAGTTATAAAAAGTCTGCACTCGCCAAGCGTAAACGGAAAATCAGAATTTTAGCGATAGTAGGCGTTTTGTTGATTCTGAGCAGTCTAATTATCTCTATAATATACTATTTGTAATCTTTTTCTAATATATTTATAACGTTTTTAAAATATTTCGGTAAATCGCTTTCAAAGTACATATATTTGTTTGTACTCGGATGAACAAATCCGAGATTTTTGGCGTGCAAACATTGCCCAACTAAATTCGAGAATTGTTTCTCGTTTTTTTTACCCCCATAGATATCATCGCCTAAAATTGGGTGACCAAGATATGCCATATGCACACGGATTTGGTGTGTCCGACCGGTTTCTAGTTTTAATTTTATATGAGAAAAAGATTTATATTCAGTTAAAACTTCATAATGCGTTATCGCTTCTCGACCGCCAATAGGTAAAACAGCCATCTTTTTTCTGTCAATTTTATGACGACCTATTCGGGTTTTAATCATATTTTGGTTATTTTTTAATTTACCTTGAACAATCGCTTCATATTCTCTTGCAAAATTATGGTTTTTAATTTGTGCCGCTAAAAAATTATGGGCAATATCGTTTTTCGCGACTACTAGTAACCCGCTGGTATTTTTGTCAATTCTGTGGACTATGCCGGGACGCAAAACCCCGTTAATTTCCGAAAGTGAATTTTTACAATGGTTTAACAGAGCGTTAACCAAAGTCCCACTATAATTTCCCGGAGCTGGATGAACCACCATGTTCTGCGGCTTGTTAATTACTATCAAATCGCTATCTTCATACACTATATCCAGCTCAATTTTTTCGGCAACTATTTCCAATTTTTCAGGCTCCGGGAAAATTATTTGTATATTTTCACCAGTTTTTAGAACGTAATTTTTACTTACAATTTTATTATTTACTGTAACATTCCCGGTTTCTAGTATTTTTTGTATGTGATTTCTAGACATATTTTCGAGTTTTTGTGCTAAAAATTTATCTATTCTTGTATTATTATTCTCTAACGGTACACGCAATTCTTCAGAATTCATGTTATTTATATTAACCT
>JAFQKZ010000067.1 GCA_017414725.1 Clostridia bacterium | reverse complement strand
TTATAAAAGGTGTTTTACCTTAATTTTTTATACACTCCGGCATAGGATATTTCGAATAATTCGGGCGTATCGAATACAAATTATCAAAAAATATATCTAATTCCATCATGCGGCGGTTTAAAATTCCCACAGAACACTTACCGTCAACATGATGTCTAGACAAGAACTCTTTGGTAAATTCTTCTTTGTCAATTAAATTCAGACTTCGGTTTTTGAACTCCTCATTCAAATTCAAATATTTTCCGTGACAATATCCAGATGTTTTTTTATGATTTTTAGGATCTTTAAATTCTACGTGATACCAATTTTGGTTAATTTTTTGCGAGTCTAATATTTTTACTTTCGAGTTGTAATCCAAAATTTTCAAAGATTGAGAGTTCACATCAGGTGACTTTCTTAGATTCAGTCCACTATCAGAATTCACATGACCGTAAATTTTATTATTTTTGTCACCGGCCTGCAAAATTAATTCTCTAAGATAACTCGAAGAACTTCGTAACCATGCAGTTCCGTTGTTATAAGTGTAGCTGACTAGTGCATCGAATTGATTTTGATTGAATTTTATTTTATTTTTAGTCAGAAAATTGTTAACGGCTTTTACGTAATCTGCACACTTTTTTTTCAAACTCACAAGCGCTTCTTCGCGCGTTAAATTATTATAAAACGCTCTTTCGGGAAATATCATTTCGCCAAATCCTATAGTAATTTTTCTCGAAATATCTTTGTATGTACTTGACCTAAAACCCTCTACACGCGAAATGAAATTTACACCTGCATCGCTGAGCTGTTTTTCTTGACAAGATAATTTTAAGCTGGATTCTATATCTTGAATCTTGAATTTCAAACTAGCGTCTTTACACGTGAGCCATTTATTATTAATTTTACAATACACTGTTAAAGTGTATTCGCCGGGGCCTATATTGCCGAGTTTTTTTGTGCAAACAGCCCAAATATTATTACTGCTTTTTTTTGTATTTACATATATTTTATGTTTACAATCTTGAGAATTAATCTCAAATTTCACTATATCTGATTTAGAATTTACAATAGCCGAAAAATTAATACTATCATGATTATCTTTTGGTAAGTCAACATGTACAAATTTTATCGGTTCTTGCTCTGTTATTTCAAAATTATGCTCAAAAATTTTATTATTATCTATATCTGTACCCGTAATACAAGCCTTGCCAACAGAACAAGAGCTCAGAATACCATTGTTGTCTATAACAGCAACATCGGGATTATCAGAACTCCAAGATATATCATAATAATTTTTGGATGATATCAAAACGCTTTTTCCGAGTGGCAACACACGAGTAACCGCTTTGATATTCGTGTTGATTATATTCGTAAAAAACACTAATACGCTTAAAATATTAATTATTTTTTGTTTGAATTTGCCGAAAAAACACCTCGATATCATTATGTTTACCACTCACTTTTCTATTTGTGATTCGTGTTTATATTATTTTTGATTATCAGTCGTTTCTTTCTTTGTCCACGCAAAAATTCCTCTGATCGCAAGCAGAAAATATATGAAAAACAATACGCTTTGGGCATATTCGTGTATGGTGAAAAATCTTACTGACATATATAAATTAGAAACTAGCCAACACGTAAATCCCCATTTATTTCTTTCTGCGTTCATTAGTGTACCTACAAGTGCAATTGCAGACATGATCCAGGGCAAAATATTATTTACGAACATAAAAAAAATTAACTCCCTAAAAAAATATAATCATAGAATTTTGTCGAAAACCTATGATTATATAATATATTATGTCGAAACGCATTGCAATATTACGTAAAAATTAAACAGTAACTATGTTTTTGTTATTATTAATATATTTATTTAATCTAATTCTATTAAATCTTTGTATAAATAAATACGGTAAATTAGCTATTATTGCCAAAAAAGAAAACATAACAGAATATATCCAAGAATTTTTGATTATAAAATTTATAAAAAACAGTACAATTCCGTACATTGAGCACATCAAGTGATTCCATTCTGCACGGCATGTTTCAAGTATAAATCTATCTATATATTTTTTGTCACGCGCAGAATTTAGCATTATTGATTTTTTTGAAAATCCATTTTTAGAAATATACTGTGGCAACAAATCTTTCCATTTTTTGATTTTTAGAATATTTGTATAAAATTTCCCGTTTTGTTCCCATTTTTTTTCTAAGTAAATGTATTTTTGCGAGTCGAAAACTGACTCATCTAATTTTTTCGAAAAAAACAAAATAATCAGATGCCACAATAACACTAATATAAAATTTAAAGCGATTTTTTTAAACATAAACAACATCTTTCTGAAATATAACTTAATTATTCGTTATATTTTTCATAGCGTCTCGAGCTTCCGTAAGCTTGGTCCCGGCCTGTTTCAATAATTCATTACGCTCGTCGCCAAGAGCTTTTGGTGTATATCTTAAATACATATCTATCGCTTCGAGATAAATATTGTACGCACTAATCATCTGTTCATAGTGCTTTTTGGAGTCATTCGGAACTTTTGGCTTCAATTTTTTTTCTAACTCTTCAACAAATTCAGTAAATTTAGACGCAGAATTTTTTAAATTATCTAAAGATTCTTTTGTTCCGTTATACGAAATCACTTGGTCCAGAAATTTATCAACAGATTTCTCGAAATCACGATTTTGAATCACAACTTCTTTGATATATTCAGCACGCGTAAAAACTCTTGGAACACAAAAATAATAAATAATGTACCCAACTAACCCAGCCAGCAACGCTATAACAAGACTGATTATCCAACGTTTTTTTGTGCTTTTTTTAGAAACTTCAGGTTGCATAGTCTAAACAACTCCTTGCGAAGAATTATTTTTACTTACATATCAATACAAATAATCTATCACAAATCGTAATTTACAGTCAAGCTCAACTAATTTAAATTTTTAAAATCTATATTTTTGGGAGTCGTGTGCTAGAAGAAATGACAGTTAAATACAGTGACAATAATAAGCAAGCCAAGTAAGATATTATGCATAGAAAGGGACTTAGAGAAACAGATAGTTTTACGAGCTAAGCGTTTAAGGCGAGTGCGAAAAGAAAGATGCTTGCGTTCGATTTTTTGAGTATTAATTTTACCGG
>JAFQKZ010000008.1 GCA_017414725.1 Clostridia bacterium | reverse complement strand
TAATATAAATAATATTTCTTCTGTACCTAGTGACAAGTATGTTCTGGATAATTATTTCATAAGATTTTATTTTAACGACGGTCGCACAGAATTAAAATGCGTAGAAATTTGTTCTATGTAAATTTTAATAAATAATTTTTAGGAGTGATATGTATGGTTTCCAGTAAAAAATATTTTAAAGTTATTTTAAGTTATATTATCTGTGTTTTTGTAAGTATTTGTGCTTTTAGTGTAAATTCCATAGAAAATAATGATATTCTTGAGAATAAGCCTATAGATCTGGTTTATAAATATATAGATTTAACTGATGAGAATTTAAATCGCGAGGGTATTCCTCAGTGTAAAAAAGACTATGACAATAATGAACTGTTGTATTCCCTCAGATCTGTTCATGAAAATCTTCCATGGATAAATAAAATTTACATAATTATGCCTAACGAAAAAGTTAAATTTCTACAAGACTCTAAAGAACGCCAAGATAAAATAATATACGTGAAAGATAAAGATATCTTAGATTTTGATAGCGCTTCTTGTACTAGTTTCTTATTTAATCTACATAAATTAAGCAAATACGGTTGTTCCGAAAATATTATATATATGGACGACGATTGTTTTATAGGAAAAAAATTAAAAAAATCAGATTTTTTTTATAATAAAAATAATGAGATAGTACCGTATGTATTTCATAAAAATAAAATTGCTCCTAATCAGTACAAAAATATTGTTGCAAAACACCGAAAATTAAAATCCCAAATAGATAAAGTACATACCCATTCCGGACCCGCTTGGCAATATACACGTATGTCATCTTTTTTATTTTTGTGCAAAATACTGGGTAAAAATATAAAATTACCGGTAAACCTTTTTCATGCTCACCATAATGCCATAAGTGCAAATTTAAGTGAAATCGAAGAATTATATAATCTCGTAAACACAAAGTACAAATACGCTGAAGATTGCCTACGTGCTAAATTTAGAAACAAAAACGAACTCCAGTTTCAAACATTATACAGTTTTTATATATTAAATAAATACGGTCGACAAATAGGAAATTTATCTGCAAGATATATAGATTTAGCTAAAGCATCTGAGTCAAGTTTTGATTATGATCTCTATTGTATAAATACCGGTAGCAGCCCAACCGACGGCGGCGAACATTACACAGATATACATTACTCATCTGCTAAAGATACTATGGAGAAATTATTTCCCAATAAAACGCCATTTGAGATTTAAAAATATATTTTGCTTTATGTCTTCTTACACCACGAATTTGAATAAAAACACAGGCACGCCGTAAATCTTTCGTGCTTGTGTTTTGTTTTAATAATATATAAAAAAACAGCAGAAACAGATAATTATGCAGAAACGCCCTGTTCATTCTGATCAGAACAACAAACAAAAAATTCAATTTAGCAACCTGCTTTCGTTTGCCCAAATATCGAGTTTTACGAAAAGCGAAAAGATTTTTGATAACAGAGAAAACATGGGCAACACCGCTCAATAAAAAGAATACAGCATAAACTTTTTTACTTGTAAAACGATATTTATGTTTAATGATAACAAAAAAGTTATAAAAATATATTCTTAGTTACCAAATAAACTTAGGTATAAAATGATGTTTTTTGTCTATTTTGTGTTCGTGTGGTATTGCCTATGTTCAACTTTAGCTCGAACAGAAGATTTTTGGTTGTGTACTAGAAGGTTTGACAAACAAAAAGGAGAGAGATAAGATAGGAAAAGAGGGTGAGAAGTGATGGCGCTGACCAAAATAAAATGCATACATTGCGAAAGCGAAGAAGTAGTG
>JAFQKZ010000066.1 GCA_017414725.1 Clostridia bacterium | reverse complement strand
TCCTCCTGAGTCCATACCGCACAAACCAGAACCATCTAGCGTTACTTTAAACAAATTGGTTTCTACATTTATAGTTTCATCAAAACCAATATTATCTATAATCCAAGCTTCGTAAAAATCCTCATGAAGTTTGTTTATATCGCCATCTAAACTAGCATGTCTTATATTCGCACTGCCAGTATCTTTACGCAACCAAAAATGCTTATCTTTCTTTGGAACCACAATATATGCACTATAATGATCGTGATCCTCCATAAGAAGTGTATTACTGAAATTACTTGGTCTTGACACTAACTGTTTTTTATCTTTTAGTTCCGAAACACCCCATTCATTCCAACGTTTCCCGTCGACGTTCCAATTTTTTAGATAATAAACATCAAAAAAACTACTAGCCGAATCAACGCCGTTCCAGTTCACGATATTCATATCCGTAGTAATATTTTCTCCTTCAGTCACATTTTCAATTATCCACGCATCTTGCATGGTCGCACTAACTTTAGATTTTGTTCTACTATGTTCCGTGGTTCTTGTAACGTTACATTCGTCAGAAGAAAGATTGAAATTATATCCTTCTCTAGGGACAGCTACATAAACATGTCCATTTTCATTCTTTACCAACGGGACATAATCTTCCGTTTCGTCGATTGGTTTCAACTTCATTAAATTGCCACTATTCAAGTTATCTTCAAAACTTGATGCACAAAAATTACTACCATTTAAATCCCAATTTTTTAAATGATAAACATCCAGTATATTACTTGCGTAGTACGGCAAGGGGATCCCCGAAAAATGCATTTCTTCTCCTTTCGGGCATAATTCCACTGAAACTTCATCATCATTTTCTACGTTTGTTAATACCCACGCATTTTGTAATTCAAACGTTATATTTGTAGTCTTGTAAAATTGTTGTATAGGGACTATATTACAATCGCCTTTGTTTCGAGTTATTTTCACAAAATGATAATTATTTTTCGGAACAACAACATAAGTGTAATTATTATACGGTCTATTTTGGGCCATAGCAGGCCAATGGACTTGGGTCCATCTATTACTACTTTCGTTGGAATTATATCCCATCTGTTCAACATAATCAGACGAACACCAATCAGATTTCTTATACCAATCTTCTTTACCTAAAATGTGATAAACAGCCAAAACATCTGAAACTTTCTCACTAAATCCAGCCCAGTACATATCATTTTCTCGGTTTTCTGAGTTATAAATTACATTTGGTGCAGCAGCATAAGCAATTTCAGCCGCATGAACAACATTCTCAGATTCTACACCAACGCTATCATTAGGAATTTTAAATTTCAAAGTCGCTTTTGTTACGTCTGTTACTTCTTCTTTGTAATTCTCAGGAGTTTGTTGTTGGTCTTTAATAATTTGCTCTTGATTATAATTTTCTTTGAGTAAATCTAAATTTTCTGTATTTTGTATTGTGTTTTCAAGTTCGGAAATACCGGAAAAAATATTAAGTCTAGAAAAATCTATAGATCCTGCAATTTGATCTATAATATTATTATTCAAATTTATATCCGAACTTAAATTATATTTAATTTTGTTGTTATGTGTTTTTTGGAGTTTCGGAGTAGTGTAAATTTTTATATCTTCATTTTCAGTAGAAATCTTATATATCTTGTTTATATTTACAAATAAATTCGATGTGATGTTATTTATCACAAAATTATTCCCGGAACCGGTTATTGTTTCTATCTTAGGATAAGTCGATATATACGTGTGCGATGTCTCGTACCCGTTCTGTACTTCAAAATCTATCTCAATAGTGTCACCATGTTCAATTTCTATTGTGTTATTATTACTAATTATATTTGTGTTATTTATAGTAATATTATAAGAAGTTATATTTTCGAGGTCTCCGCCTAACTTTAATATATATTTATTTTTTTGAAGGCCTTCTGCGTAAATATTTAAAGAACTCGTAATATTATTAATTTTGTAAAATCCGGACTCGTATATAATTTTATGATTATTATTGTTATTATTATACAAAACTTCAGATAATATTTCGTCCTGACCCAAAGATCCGGAATATGCGTCTTTTAGCTCTAATTTAAAACTTGCACTCGCACCATCTTTGACTTCTAGCTTGTCAATAATATTATCATTAATATCTGTAATATTATAATAATCAGAAATATTTTCAAAAGATATCATATGAACCGCTTCATCTTTAGATTTTAGTTTTATCTCTTGATCTTCACGAATATTTTTTATTTTATAAATATTATTTTCATCTGGTTTTATTATTATATTGTTTGCAGTCACAACTTGATTTTCAGGAATCGTACTGTTATAAGTAAATTCAAAATTTTCGCCGTGAATTATTTGATTACTATCAGAAATTAAACTTAAATTATTATCTGCAAAATTTACGTTATATTTGTTTTTTTTGAGATTATTTATATTTATATTTAAATTAGAATTTATATTTATAATTCTGTAAATATTTTTATCGGGTTGTATTTCTTGATTATTATTGAATACTTTAAAATTTGACTGCGAATAAGCTTCGTCCGGAGTGATCAATAATTCAACCGTACTATCAGGCAAAATTCCGGTAACCTGAAAAGATTTGTTATTAGTATTAAACGTACAATTAGAGTTAAAATCTCCGGGATTATTTATATTATTTTCCGTGATTACTCTATATTTAATATCTAAATTTTTAGTTATATTTTCAAGATCAGAATAAATATTAATATCATATAAATCCTGTTTTAAATTGCTGAAATAAAATTTATTATCAGAATTTATAGTAACTTCTGAACTTATGTATTCTTGTTCGGGATTAATAAATTCATTTTTATCAACTTCGCTTAAAATTATATTATTATTTTCATCTTTAGTATAAATATTAAATTTGATTATATTATTACTCGAATTTCTTAATTTCAGATCTTCGAGTTTGGTCTGATTATAACCTGACCCTTCGAATTTAACAGAAAAATTTATTTTAGAGTTTTCTTTTATTTTAATTGAATTCGTACCATCTGTACTACCTTTTGGAGTGCCGTCAATATAATATTGTACAGATTCGATACCGTTAACTTTTTTAGGCAAAATAATTTCATAGTAATTACTCTGTGCATGAATAATTACGCTAAAATTAAAAAATAAATTTAATATAAAAAACAAAAACATCAGGAATTTTAAATTAAAGTATCTCAAACTTCTTAGATTTTTCATAGATATCATATGAAATAACCTCCCCGAAATTTTTTCGACAGAACTATTATTTTTATCACAATTATACTTATACAAAAAAATATTTCAATATATTTTGTGTAATAATCATAAAAATTATTGATTTTATAACGTAACGACAATTCAAATAATAAATTTAGAGAACTAGAATAGTAACTCTAGTTCGCTTTAAAAATAAAATTATTTACTCGGATATTTGTAAAAAGTTTTCAACGCCTGTCTAACCTTAGCAACAGTATAGTTCCCGTTTTCTATAGCCAAAGAGTTTTTAAATTTTTCAATACCACAGCCAACTTCCTTTAGCCATTTAAACATTTTAGATATCTGGTCCCCTTCATTCTTACCAGGCGCAAATGAGCTAAAATCAGATATAGCCACATTTTCCACTGCTGGATTTTTGTTACTCGGTTTGAGCAGTATATTACCGGTAAAATCATCTTTCTGGCAGTATCCAGCCTTGCTTAGCTCTTTTATCCCAGACAACAAATTATCTATCATACGTGGCAAATACTGCTCTTTTGGTTTAAAAGGGTGGCACACTGGCATTATATAAATGCCGACGTTTGAACCATTTTCTTCTTTCTCTAAAATT
Organism: Clostridia bacterium; assembly: GCA_017414725.1. GTDB lineage: Bacteria > Bacillota > Clostridia > Oscillospirales > Acutalibacteraceae > UMGS1491. Next base: position 3,294 of record JAFQKZ010000066.1, on the reverse strand, counting down.
TCAAGCGGATAAACGACATACTCACAACCTCTCAAATCATTTGCTAATTTTTCGTAAGATGTTGTCTTATTTAATAAAACTTTGGCAGCAAATTCTTTGCTATCTTTTGTAACAAGATAAACTTGGCCCTCGCCACCTTTTCCTAATTTTCCGCCAAGGGTATAACCATTTTCTTTAAGACAATTTTCAATCAATTCTTTTGGCATAAAAAACCACCTCATTTAAATTATTTTTTATCACAATTATACTTATATAAAAAAATATTTCAATATATTTTGTGTAATAATCATAAAAATTATTGATTTTATAACGTAACGACAATTCAAATAATAATAAAATAATATATAGAATTATTTGTAATCGGGGTTTGATAAATATGTTCGAAAATATCACAGATAATTATAAATTTAATTTTTTGACCAGAAAATCAGTAATATCAAATCTCTTGAAAAATTATAATTTTATCTCGTACGGAATTATAGGTAAAAGTCTCTGTAATAGACCTATAGAATATTTAAGTATCGGAAATAAAAATAATTGTAATCTCTGGGTTTCGGCACACCACGGCTCTGAATATATTACTTCTATGATCGTGCTGAATTTTCTTGATAATATATGCGAAAAAATTAAACAAAATCAAAAATTATACGGTATAGACCTAAAAGAACAGTTTAATAAGCAGGGTCTGGTGATTGTCCCGTGTTTAAATCATGACGGCGTAGAGATACAGCTTATGGGACCAAACTCTGCAGGAAAATATTCTAATCTGGTTAGCAAAATTATTTCTGAAAATCATGCTGAAATCTGGCAAGCAAATGCCCGCGGAGTAGATTTGAATCATAATTATAATGCCGGATGGGAAAAACTGCATATTTTAGAACAAAAAAATAATATAACCGGCCCATCTTATAAACGCTATGGTGGCACTCATTTTCATAGCGAACCCGAAACAATATCACTAGTAAATTTCTGCGAAAAAAATAATTTTAATTCTGCTACTGCTTTCCATAGTCAAGGCGAAGAGATTTACTGGGATTACGGCAAAAACACTCCGAAAATTTCTCGAAACATCGCAAATATTTTAGCTATAAGTTCAAAATATACTATTAATTCTCCTGAGCAACTAGCAACCGGCGGTGGATTCAAAGACTGGTTTATTACCAGATTCAAAAAACCTGGCTTTACAATAGAAGTAGGCCTCGGGAAAAACCCGTTGCCTATCACAAATTTCGAAAATATCTATACAAAAATAGAGCCTATGTTATATATAAACTCTATTTATGATTTTAATTAAATTTTTTATTCAAAAAGAACGTTGAATTTGTAAAAATCCAACGCTCTAAAATTACTAATTCATTAAGCTACTTTAAGAAAGTACTTCAACAGTTCTCGGCCGGTTTTGACATCGTCATCTATGTGCTCGTATGTATCCGGGTCAATCTTTTCTACAAGTCTTGCATTGGCTAAAACATCGTCAAGAAGTTCGAAAATGTTTTTCTTGGATAAATCAGCAAATGGCTCCATGCAAGAACACACAATTCTGTCAATTTCGCTCTCTTCGTGTTTAGTATTACTCAGTACAATTAGACACAACACCAATTGGCTGTAACCCAAAAATCCGTAATCTAATCCGAAACGACTCAATTCACAAGAAAAATGTAACTTCTCACGCTCATACGCAAATGTCTTATCAGGTAACCTGAAATCTAGAGAACACTCCGAAGAGCAAAGCGCTTTACCAATAGCAGTATCAACCGTATAATTTACGTCAACAGCATGTAATTTTGATATTTTCCTCATCGCAACGTAAGTTGTAAAATATATTATTATCATAAATAACATGATATTCCACATTAATTCATAGTACTCTGTATGACTATCTAAGCCACCTAAATAACACTTAAACAAAAACATTGTAAATAATCCAAACAAAGAAATAACCAGATTAGCCCGCCGTACCGACATTAATCTTATGTTATTCGTATCTACAACATTTAATCTAGTAGCCAAAAGCAATATACAAACAAATGAACCTGCAGCTAGAACAGTTGTAACATTGACATGCAAGTTAACACGAAAGAAGAACTGTACACAAGAATCGACAACCCAAACAAATTTATAGCTTAATGAGTTACATGACTCCACGAAAATACACAAATAAGTGCTAAACATAAGAACAGTACTCATATTTCTGCGAATATCGCGTGTTTCTAAAAGAGACCCAATAAAATCAACAATAAACCATTGTACACATACCGGGCAAGGCAAAAAAGCACCTACAACCGCCACAACGAGCAAAAAGATAAATTGTGTCTTTCGTAAGCACTGATTATGTGCAAATTTTGCAAAGCAACAACCAAGCAATATAAACAGACATCTAAATAGCGCATACATAATCTATAACTCACTCCAGAACAGCTTAAAATACAGAACAAATACCAACAACAACTGAAGACGGTTTGTCATAACAAGGCACTGAAGAAGCTGATTTAAAGCTAGTACAAACCCTCAAATTGCCGGTATTTGTGTCTTTCACTTAGCGGGGCTCAAAACATATAAGGTTTAGTGTTTCTACGTGGTCTAGGCTTTTTGGCGCTCGCTGGCGTTTTTTCAGACTTCGTATTGCTTAAACGGTCAGCCACCGCAGAGATTAGTTCTTGCAAACTTTCGCCACTCAATTTGTTTCCCAACTCTATTCCCTGTTCAGAAGTGATGTCGGAGGGGAGTTTTTCTTCAAGCATTCTCGGAAGTTTTTTATCAAATTCTTCAACTAACTTTTTGGTAAGTTCTTCAGCGACAATTGGGTCGCCGCCAGCAAAAGATCTATTCTGTGCTAGTGGACTCATAAACAACGCTACAAAAGCAACAGATAAAAGAGATGTTATTTTTTTCTTGAACATAAATACCACAACTTCGCAAATCAATAATAATTATTACAAAATTTATAATAATTAACTTTACTTTTATTCTAAATTCTACTTAAACCACAAAATAACGTGCATTTTTTACGTTTTATATGTGTATTTGTTGCGTTTTTTTGTTTGTTATGTAAGATTTTTGTCGAAAAATGTTTTTATAAATAAAAAACTGTACTAATTGGTCCAAAACACAGAGCAAAAAATTGCACAAACAGAAGATAAAAAACTCCCACCACGTCTATATCTGATCAGATATATAAATAAATGCCCGTGGATTTTAAGTGGAGATCGATTTTTGCTTATTTTATTCCAACAATATGCAGTTGAAATTTATGTTTAGGAATGATTTGCTAACAAAAATTAGTAAATCTCAAAT
>JAFQKZ010000065.1 GCA_017414725.1 Clostridia bacterium | reverse complement strand
GTTATTACTAGTTTGTCTTTGATATTATTTATAAAAAATATTATGTTTGTATCTGCCGAAGAAAACAAGAAGTTTATAAAATATGTAGAGTTTAATCCATGTTTTGAGGCACTTGAAAAAGCTATGAACCTAGATATTAAATCACACAATGAAAATGATGAAATAAAAATAGACTGGATTGAAATTTTAGCGTATCTTGGTACTAAATACGGTGGCGATTTTAAAAAATACAAATCCAGTGATATAGATAATTTCGTAAATAAAACTAAAAACAATCAAAAAGAAGATTTGTTGCGTAATCTAAGTTCTAAAAGCTATAATTATTACAAAGAAGCTTATGGTACGGTTTTATGTGAATTTTTAGGAAACCACAAAATACAGAAATATGATAGTAATAATAATTTAGTGTGGGAAGAAGTATATGGTTTAAAAGCTTTTTCGCCTATTGCCAAAACTTTTCCGTTTTCGCATTATAGTGATTTCGGTGCGGCAAGATCATACGGGTATTCGCGTCCGCATCTTGGGCATGATATGATGTGTGCAACAGGTACACCTGTAATAGCAGTTGAGTCAGGAACGGTTGAAGTAATGGGCTGGAATAGATATGGGGGCTGGAGAATTGGGATTAGAAGTTTTGATAAAAAAAGATATTATTACTACGCTCATTTGAGACAAAACAGACCATTTCGTGCAGGTTTAAAAGAACAAGATACAGTTAAAGCCGGAGATGTAATAGGATACGTTGGGCGTACAGGTTACAGTACAAAAGAAAACGTAAATAACATAGATAAAAGTCATTTGCATTGGGGATTGGAATTAATTTTTGATGAATCTCAAAAAGAATCTGATAACGAAATCTGGATAGATTTATATGCTATTACAAAATTATTAGAAAAAAACAAGTCTAGCGTAATACGTGATCAAACAACAAAAGAGTATTCTAGAGAATTTGATTTTTGTGATAATTACTAAAAATCTCAAGTTATAGTAATATATATACTAGGTGATGGGATTGGAGAAGAAGAAAGATAATATAAATATAAATTTAGGTATGTGGAAATCTGTATTTGCTGTGCCGTGCGAAATAATAGACCAACATCTGGGAAGCTCAAGCTTGGAACAAATCAAAGTGCTTTTATGGATCTTGAGAAATAGTGATAATCAGGAAAAATTAAATAATTACAGTTACTATTTTGATTCGAAAGTTTTTTGTCAATGTTTTAAATATTGGCAAGATTTGGGTGTTTTTGGAGATAAAAACAAAAATATTATTAACCATGAAGAACCAAAATTAAATAATAAGATTAGCAAATATAAAAAACCTGACAGTGCTCATGTAGTACAACGAATTAAAAATTCCGATGAAATATATTCGCTTATACAAGAAGCGCAAAATATTTTAGGAAGATTACTATCGAGCGGAGACAATGCTGTGTTAATAATGCTTCACGATAATGAAGGATTACCTGTAGATGTGATTTTAATGTTATTGCAATACGCTGTTAGCATAAACAAATCAAACATAAGATACATAGAAAAAACCGGCATAAACTGGGCTTTAACAGGAATAGATACTGTTGCAAAAGCTGAACAAAAAATTCAGAATCTAAACAGATTGAATATGTTCTGGAGAAAGTTTGAAAGTTTAATAGGTATCGAACATCGTTCTCCGACAAGTAGCGAAGAAGAAATTATTCTAAAGTGGTATGATAAATGGCACTATAATGAAGATTTAATTAAACATGCTTATGAAATTTGCGTAAATACCAAAGGTAAGTATATAATAAAATATATGGATGGGATTATAAAAAAATGGCATAGCCAAAATATTAGTAATCTCGAACAGTTAAAATCACAAGATTTGAATAATAATTTAAGTAAAAACAAACAAAAAACCGCTTCGGATTTGTCTTATAATATAGATGAATACGAAAATTATAGTATTTTTGATAAGTGAAATATTTTTGATATGAATTTCGAGATTAAGGAGAGGATTAACATGTCTGGAAGTAACAAAAGAGTATCTAAAAATTTCGAAAAATGGGAAGAGAACGTG
>JAFQKZ010000064.1 GCA_017414725.1 Clostridia bacterium | reverse complement strand
TTGCTGGTGTAGCTCAACTGGCAGAGCAGCTGATTTGTAATCAGCAGGTTGCGGGTTCGATTCCAGTCACCAGCTCCAAAACTTAATATCTTATGGGAAGGTTCCCGAGCGGCCAAAGGGAACAGACTGTAAATCTGTCGTCAGCGACTTCGGTGGTTCGAATCCACCCCTTCCCACCAAAATCGTTAGTGTTTAACTAACGATTTTTTGTTTGTATTTTTTCGCATCATTAGTTATTTTTTGGATTTTATTAAAAGCTTTACATATTGATACGTTGATTTCATTTCTTAAATTTTATATTTGTGTAGATATGTTTTTCTAAAGAAAATATTTGTTTTATTTTTTTATTACCTATTACCTATTTTTGTTAATTTTTATCACTACTCTATTTTTAGGAAAAATCGATTTTGAATAAAAATCTTGCATATTTTTATAAAATATTCATAAAAATCCTTTTTTGCTCGCATTTTGCTCGCAAACTGCTCGCAAACAGTAATAATTTCCTTATTTATTTGGCTAGTTGTTTTGCAATAATTTCTGCCGTTTTTAAGTGTTTTACATTTTCGAAGTGAGCATAAATTTTTTGTGTAACCAGTACATTTGAATGCCCAAGCCATTCCGAAATATCTGCTAGTTCTACCCCTTCTCTTCTTTGCAGTGCCGCACAACTATGTCTTAAATCATGAAACCTTATATGTGGCATCCCTATCTTTTTTAACACAAAATTAAATTTACCTGTAATATAGTCTGGTCTAATTAAATTGCCATTTGGTAGTACACAAATATAATCTTCAAAATCAAAGTTATATGAATTACCAAAAAATTTCTTATTTTCTTCAATTTCATTTTTAAGTAAATTTAATTTGTCTTCGACACGCTTGAATAAAGGCAACGTTCTTATACTACTTCTAGTTTTGGCCCTATCTCTTTTCACTATTTGATATTTTCCATCTACCGTACTCATAACAACTGTATGCTTTATTTTTATTGTTTTATTAAAGAAATCTATATTTGACCATTTTAATCCTACCACTTCACTACGACGCAAACCATAATATCCAGCAATCAAAACGGGAAGCTCAATAGTTTCTCCTTTAATTTTTTCAAATAATTCTAACAGTTGTTCGGCATTGTAATAGTTTGCTATGTACTCTTCTATCTTCGGCTTTTCAACGAAATCAAGTACGTTTGTAACAATCAAACGTTTTTTTCTAGCGTAATTTAATGCTTTATTGATGTTTGCGTGGTAATGTTTTACATTGTTAGCACTAGTTCTTTTTGTTTCAATAGCGTAAAAATCTTCTATATCATCTTCGTGTAGATTTTCCAAGGTAATGCCCCTTGAATTAAAATATTCTTTAATTCTTCTAATTTTACTACAATAGCCGTCATAAGTGTTTTTTTCTACCGAATCTTTAACAGTTTCCACCCATAATTCCATAAAATCTCCAAATAAAATTTTAGGACTTATTATTTCTTTATCAGAAGCAATCATTATTTGACGTGCTATTTCACCACTAGAATTTTCGTCAAAAATATTAATGGCGTTTGACTTGTAATAATCTAAAAGTTTTGGATTGAAATTATTACAAGCAATTTCTAAAAGTTTTAGTGCCTCTTTTTTGTTGCCTTTTTTCTTTAATTTAGTATTAAACCAAGGCTCTTTTCGTTTTCCATTTTCATCCATGAAGTTAATTACAACATAAAAAACGCCGTTTTTTTCCTGCAATCTTCCTTTATACATATTTACTCCTCTTCAAAAAACTCCAATAGGGATTTTTTTGAAATATAATATTTTTTTCCAACAAGTTTATATTTAATATTATTGTTTAATATAAATTGGTACGCATATTTACGTGAGATATTTAATAAAACACACAATTCTTTTATCGACAATATATCTGGACAGTTTTTCAAATATCTCATATCGTTTAAACTAATATATTTTTCCTCCACTTTTATCCTCCTTTATTATTTTTAGTTTCTTCTAGCAACCTTAAATACGAATCTCGTATAAAATCTACTTTTGATATTTGGTATTTCTTCAAGTATGCTTCGATATCTTCACAAAGTTCTCTCGGCATACTTGTCGCAAATACCTTGTTTTTTTGTATTCGTTCTTCCTTATGTAG
>JAFQKZ010000063.1 GCA_017414725.1 Clostridia bacterium | reverse complement strand
GTCTCGATATTATCAGACAAAGTATGAGCGGTTGCAATCTTACAATTTTTATATTTAGAACTTATTTCATTAAAAATTTTGTATCTTGTAATTCTACCGGCTTCTTCAGTACTGATTTTTAAGTTTTTTGATATTTCTAAAATATTTTCGCGTTTTATTATTAATTCTATCCCCAGACTCTCACAGAACTCTTGAACAAACTTTTCATCACGCTCTGCTTCAGAGCCACGTATATTATGATTAACATGTACAGCTATAATTTTAAAATTATATACACTCGCAAAATTATTTAATATATGTGTAAGCACAACAGAATCAGCACCTCCAGATAGCCCGATTACTATCTTGGAAGTGTCCGAAAACATTTTATAATTATCTATTATTTTTTGTATTTTATTTATTATTTTGCAAGCACCTATTTTATATTTTAAATATGTAATCCGGCCAGTACACTTCTTCTTTAATCATAGCTTGTTTACTGACAGGATTTTTATATATATATCTTAGCAAACTTGTACGGGTTTGGGAATCGCCAGAGTTTAAAGCTATTAGTCCTATCGTGTACCAAAGAGAATCATTAATATAATTTTTTAAATCATATTCTTTTTCAAAATTTGTTATTTGCTGTAAATTACATATACCATCTATAATTTCAGCTAGATCATCTGGGCTAAATTTATTTATAAAATCATTACACTCGGTTCGAGATAACTTGTTTCTGAGCATACTATTTTTACATAATAAAAAATAATTAATATTTTTTTTATGTTCAACAGGTGATTCGGTAATAGAGAGCCTGACCGCAGGAACAACAAACTCGACATATACCCACTGCCAAATAACTTTACTGATTTTTATAGCATAACTGCATTTTACTTTACCGTATAATTCAGTCAAATCAAAAAGCTGCTTACCAGTATTCTGTTTAATTTTGGCAGGATTTCCATATTTTTTATTTAAAAATTCTTTATTAAAACTTGGACTTTTTGCAAAATATTTTAATTTATCTTTTTCATTATGTGTTAACGTAATAAAATTATTAAAATCTTGAGCTAAAAATAAATATTCTATATCGCAACTATTCGCAATTTTGAAACTTGAAATCATCGATATAAAAACTAATAATATTGAAATTGTTTTTGTTTTTTTGAAATTCATAAATAAAATCATCACCAGACACTTTTTGTATTTGGTAGCTTCAAAATATTACTATACCAATTAGTAATTTTGCTCTAGAGTTCGGATTTTGTCAACTTTGTTTTAAACAAGTAATCCGGCAAGTAAACATATTCTTTGAACATAGATAGTTCAGCGCCTGGATTTTTGCATATATATTTTAACAAATTTGTACGGGTTTGGGAATCGCTAGAATTTAAAGACGCATATTGATAGATTGTACAAGTTTTGCAACAAACAAAGCCGTAGCAGTATTTCCCTGTCATACGGCTTATTCCCTCATTTTCATTTGTAGTAGCGTGGTTCTATTATCTTTAATCACCCTTTCCATGGTATGATTTAGAAATTCTTTTTTGTCTGCGTCAACTTGTACTTAGCTCGTTTAGTGTTATTTGTTTTATTATGTCTCTATTTTATTTTTTATCTTTTTGCTTTTCAATCTTCTTTGGGCGGTCTTGCCTAAACAAATATAAGCGAACTATTATTTTTTGATATTTTTCAATAAAAGATAAACACTAATAATAAATCCGCATAGACCTAAAAATATCACACCAAAAAACAATATAACCATTAATATTTGTATTTTAGTTTGTCTTTTAGAAATATTTTCAATTTGATAAATTTCACTGTTTGCTATATCTAATTCATTATTTGTGTTATCTGTGGTATCAATTTCTGTTACGAATAAATTACCGATTTGAATTAAGCGTCCATTTGAGTTAAGACAAACATCGCCTTTAATAGAAAAATTAGACAACGTGCAATTTATAATATCAACCATTTCATATCCACTAGGCTGAGATATCCACTGATCTTGTATAAAATTATAGGTACCATCTTGGTTTTTAGTTATATTCATCGAAAAACGTCCCGACGCATTACTATCTGAATAGGAAATTGGATAAAACGAAAACATGGCTTTATATTTCCCGTTGTTTTCAGAGATTTCCAAAGTTAGTCCATGTACTCGTGAATAATCAGTATACGAGCCAACATAAGTCCCAGACAAACTTGATTCCGCACAAACTTTGTCTGAAGTTATTGCTGGTTGTTCAATGCTTTTATCTGTTTCTTGTTTATTAAAATCAGACGTTCCCAAAATCGGATATATACTGTAAAAAAATAACATTAAACTAGTGAAAAACCATTTTGATATTTTTTTCATAAAACAACCTCCTAAAAACTTTATATCTTACAAAATTATAACATATATTTTTGTTTAGTACCAGTTTACACGAAAATTTTTAAAATATCAAATAAAAAACTTATCGTCCGGAGTCTTAGTATTAACTTTCCGGACGATTAGTATAGTTTGTTAAATTTTACAAAATTTTTAGGGCAAAACCGCGTATATAAAGATAAAAAAGAATAGAGGAAGCAAGAAGTATCAAAAAAGCAAAAGAGACAAGTACATCCCTGTTTTTTCTACTCAAAACAACTCGTAATCAGACCGAGAGACCAAAACGCCTATCAGCGAG
>JAFQKZ010000002.1 GCA_017414725.1 Clostridia bacterium | reverse complement strand
GTCTAAAATCCAGTCGCTATTTTACTTATAATTTTATCAAGTTTTGAATAATTCATTGACGACGAATAGATATTTTCTAGGTCGTCGTGAATTTTTTTAGCTTTTTCAAGAGCTTGAACAGATTCAGCTAGAAATTTCTTGCACATTTTGTTATTAAAATTAATTATATTTCTAAAATCAGAATACTCTTGTCTGTTTATAAATTTTTTAGTATTAATAATTTCAGTTTTTGTGTCTAGATTTGACAGAACTTCAGAATCTAAAAACTGATTTTTGGTTACAAACCCAATATTTATATCCGGTAAAAACACGCTTTCGATTATATTATCAGGGTCAAACGGTGACGGACAAATTATCATGTTATAATTTGAATTTCTAGCATAATCACAAATGTAACTTAAAATTATGTTCGAAATTATATTATAGTCGTCCTGAATTACAAATAATTTATCGCATAATTGTTCTGCGGTTTTTTCTAGTAAAATATATCCCTGTGGCGTCACGGAACTTATAAATCTTTTTTTAATTTTAGAATCAATATCTAATTTATTTAATTTTAATTTATTTATAAATTTTTCACAGAAAATATTCAAATTATCATAATTAATCATAGATTTTATAATTTTTGTATTTTGGCTATGAGCGTAACTGAATATATTCAAAAATTTCGTAGATAATTTATGTGATTTTGCGATTTCTTTAGATAACGACATGATTTTTTGTTTATTTTTTTGCAGAGTTTTAGATTTCCAGAACTCCCCGAGATTTATAATTTCATCAGATACCCCGGGATATACAGGATCTATAATATGTGGAGCGGTGCCGTCTACGATGGATTTTTTAGTTTCTTCGCAAATTACCGCATCAAGAGAGTCTGGGTCAGAAGAGCATCGTATTATTTCGTGACTAATTTTTTGCTCCGTATATTTTTTAGAAATATTTTTCATAAGAGTCGATTTGCCTGTACCGGGGCCGCCTTTTAATATATGGCAAAACCAATCATCATCTGGATTATATAATTCTTTAAACAGAGAATAAAAATTTCTAGGAGTATTTGCTCCTAGGAAAAATTCAGGCACACAAAAATTATTATTTTTCATAAACTCGAACCACGCTTTGTTTTAATTTCATAATATTTAATATGATTCGAGCAGAGTTTTGGTGATATAAACTTATTTATTGAGCTAAAATATTAGACAAAATTCCGTATAAAACACAAATAAAAAGCCAAAATTTATATATCAAATAAATAGAAGAGATGATAATTTGTCAGGCAATAAAATAAAAGCATTAATTTTTGGTTTTGCGTTTACAGTTTTTCATTCTTTCACAAATTTCTCGATAAATTCGCACAGTATTACTCAGAAAGTCCTAAGAATTCATATTATTCCAAATTCTGACTCCCCAGAAGACCAAATTTTGAAAATAAAAATAAAAGATAGAATTTTAAGCGAACATAAAGAAAACTTATCCAATCTAAAAAATCTAATCCAAGCAAAAAATTATATATTTCAAAACATAAACAACATAAATAAAACAATAAAAGAAGAAATTATTAACAACAACTTAAATTATAGTTTCAAAACTGAATTCATAAACAACATGTATTTTGGAACGAGATACTACGAAAACACTGTATTTCCGGCTGGCGATTACCAAGCTTTAAGAATTACGCTTGGAAATGGAACTGGCAAAAATTGGTGGTGCGTGCTTTTCCCAAGCATATGTTTATCAAGTGCTTCAGAACAAACAAAAACAGAAGAAGTTTTTACCCTTGCGGAACAGGAAATAATCACTTCTCCTAAAAAATACAAAATCAAATTTAAAATCCTAGAAATATTTACTTAGACATATGTTTTAACTCAAAATCAGGGGTTTTGAAATAGTATATTATCAACAAAATTGCACCGATACAAATAAAATAATCAGCTAAATTACACACAGGTGCAAAAAAACTCAAACTTATATAATCCGTAACGTATTTAAAGAACACTCTATCAATTAAGTTGCTCAAACCGCCACCGATAATAAATGACGCCGAAATCAAAAACAAACCTTCTTGTCTTTTTTTAACAAAAATCAAGTAACAAAAGAACACTATTATAAGCATAACCATAAAAATCATGAGTATCGAAAACGGTCTGAGTGCACCAAAAGCTACACCTGAATTTCTAACGTTGGACAACTTCAAAAACGGCAAAAACGTATCAACTTGTGCATCAACAGGAATAGTGTTTTTAACATGAATTTTAAGCATCTGATCCAAAACCATAATCATGATCGAACAAATTACAAACCAAACCAATTAGATAAAACTCCTTGTATTTAATACTTTTTTATTACTTTTATTGACTTTTATTCTTTACCGAATTTTCCTCTATATAAATCTTTAGAACTAGAAAACGAGCCATTGTTTATCGAATAATTCGAGCCAAACTGCAGATTTTCCATTAACTTTTGATTATTACTTACATACGAAACCTCAGTATTATCAGATTTTACGACTGTTTTTCCAGCAAACATCGGCTCTGATTTTTTTATTTCAGGGACCACACTATTGGAATTTGCATCTTTCTCAGCCGTTACTTCAACATTATTACTTACAGGTTCTTCGGGAATTTTGTTTATAATTTCGAGATGTTCTTTGTACAAATTCTCCAGGCATTTTTTTAATCTGGTCGATTCAGTTTTTAATTTATTGGAAATATCTTCTTGCACTTGGGCTTTTTGTTTGGCTTCGTTTATAATAGACTCGGATTTTTGCGTAGCTTCGGAAATAATCTCAGACGCTTTTAATTGTGCATCACTCACAGATTTTTCCGTAACAGACTTCAGATCTACAAGAATTTTTCTAATAGAATTTTCTTCGTCGTAGAATTTTTTTACAGTATTTTCTAGTTTTTGTACAGTCTGCACAAGGTTATTCTTCTCACGCAACAACTCGTCGTACGAAACCTGGACAGCATCAACGAACTCATCGACATCTTCAGGCTTATAGCCCCCTATAGCAGCTCTACGAAAACTTACATTTTTTATCTCATCATGCGAAAGCACCGGTACCATCTCCAATTACAACTTAAAAATATATACCTGTGTTCTCGAATTCAGACAAAATATCATCACCGGATATTTCCATATTACGAGGAGTTATCACAAAAGTATCTATAGAAATATTTTTGATTTTGCCGTCAATAGCATACGCAACACCGCTCAAAAAATCTATCAATCTTTTGGCGTCAGCTTTGGGCGTGAGCTCCAAGTTCAGCACAACCGCATGCATTTTTAACAATTCATCAGCAATATTTTTTATCTCTTCCCCAAATCTTTCAGGTCTACACAACACTATTTTTGAACGAGCATTTTTTGCAGAACCTAAATCCAAGACTTTGCTTTTCGAAGAGTCAGCAGATAATTTGTTGTATCTAGAAGTAAAAACATCGTAATTACCGGATTCTTCGGATAAAACTTCTTCGTCAGTTTCTTCGGCAGGATTCCACATTTCTTTGATTTTTTTGACTAAATTAGACATTTTGTACACAATTCCTCCCCTGATATATAAAACTTAACACACACGAATATTAATTTTTATTATCCAGAAATTGTTAATGAATGTCAATATTTTCAGTTAAAATTCTAACAAATATTAATATTTTAGAAAAAATTAAAGTGTTTTTGTTTATTTTGCACAAACATCTATTTAACTGAAAATTAATTTATTTGCTGATTTTGATAACAACACTCTCGTTATTAACAGAAATTTCTTTAGTTTTTATCGGTTCTTTAATAACAATAATCTCAGAAAGGGTTTCTTTTTCCATTTCTTTTTTATATTTATCTAAAATATTTTTAACTAACTCTGAGTCAGAATTTAATTCCAGATGAACTCTATCGGAAATTTCAAAACCTGCTTCTTTACGTATAAGCTGACAATTTCTCAGAATTTCTCTATAAACGCCTTCTTGTATTAACTCTTCGTTAATTTCTGTGTTCAAAGCTATTAAATTATTGTCTTCTGAAATACAAATATTTTCTTTTGATTTTAAGTTAATCACAAAACAATCATAATCTATTAAATTATCATAACCTGATATTTTAACTTTTTCTTGGTTTTTGATTAATTTTATAATGCTTTGAGTTTCAGATATGCTTAAATTTTCACATAAATTTTTGATTTTATTTACGTCTTGCCTTAACTTTCGACCCGCTATGTTAAAATTCAGAGAAATATATTCTGTATTTAAATTATCAAAATTTTCAAGATATATTATTTTTTTGATATTTAACTCTTCTAAAATTATGTTTTCGTATTCAGAAATATTCTTGTATTTCGCATTCAAATATAACTCTGAAAGCGGCTGGCGAACTTTGATATTCTTTTCATTACGTAATTTCAAAACGTGCGTAATAACATCACGAACCTGCTTGATTTCGTTAATAATACCGTTATTTATGTTACTAGAAATCTCCGGAAAATCACAAAGATGCACAGATTCAGGGGCATTACAATCATATATTTTTATTATATTTTGCCAAATATATTCAGTCATAAACGGAAAAATCGGTGCCATCACTTGACAAATATTTTTAATAGCAAAGAACAGACTATTATATGCACTCGATTTGTCAGCGTCAAGTTCGTTTTTCCAGAATCTTCGCCTATTCGTGCGCACATACCAGTTTGAAATATCATCCACACATATCTCAAATTCGCGTATAATCTCAACAGAATTGTAATTTTCATAATTTTTTTGGCATTTATTCACAAATTCTTGCGTTCTGTTTACAAGCCAATTGTCTAATTTGTTGTTATAATTTATATTTTCTGTAATTTTTGGCTTATCTATTTCGGAATACGTGCTGAAAAACGAGCATATATTCCAGAAATTTATTAATTTTCTGCGCGCGTCTTCGCCTAAAGTATACCCAAATCGCACATCGCCGGAATTCGGCGCGGCCGCAAATATGTATCGCACGGCGTCGGCTCCGATCTTATCAGCTGCATCATTAAACGGTATCATAAACCCAGTCTTCGAGAACTTTGTACCGTCCTCAGCAACAACTTTTCCGTAAGTTTGGACTCGTTCGTATGGGGCTTTACCTGTCAAAACTACGCTCATGAACAACAAAGAATAAAACCAAAGCCTAATTTGCTCCTGCATTTCTGTTACCCATTCAACAGGGAAATTTTTCTCCCAAGACTCGCGATCCGAAAAATATCCCAATGTTGAAAACGGCACTATTCCGGCATCCAGCCAGACATCTCCGACATCCGGGACCCTCTCAATTTCATGACTACAATGCGGACAATTTATCTTTATATTATCTATCCAAGGCCTGTGCAAATTAGGAATGTTATTGTTATTTTTGTCATTACTTAACGAAAACAGCTCTTCTTTAGATCCAATAACAGTTAATTTTCCACAATTTTTACATAAATAAAACGGCAACGGTAACCCGTAAAATCTTTTTCTTGAAATGTTCCAATCGCCCATGTTATTTAGCCAGTCTAGCATGCGTTTACCGATAAAACTTGGTTCCCATTTAACAGTATTGCAAGCTTCTATTAATTTTGGCTTAACTTCCTGGGTTTTGATATACCACTCTTTGACAAGCCTGAACAGAACTTCAGTTTTGCAACGCCAGCACACCGGATAGCTATGAGTATACTCCATTACTCTAAACAGTTTTTTCTGAGAATCTAACTTTTCGAACACTAAATCTGCGACTTCTGAAGCTTTTTTACCACTCAAAAATCCATAATTTTCATAAAATTTTCCGGTTTCGTCTATGGGACAAATTTCCGGCAAACCGTGTTTTTTACCTAACTCGTAATCTTCGGCACCGCATCCCGGAGCGATATGAACTACGCCGCAGCCTTCGTTTGCATCTACGTCTTCCCACGGAATAATCTTGTGAATTATATTTTTTTGAACTTCTAATTCAGGAAAAAAAGTCTCATACTCTAGTCCGATTAACTCAGAACCAGAGAAAATTTTAATTACTTTTTTTTCTTGAGTTATATATTTAATAGCAGATTTCGCAAGAACTATAGGCTTTTCAAAACCCTCGCATTGCACTAGAGCATATTCAAGCTCAGGATTTATCGCTAAAGCTACGTTTGAAGACAGCGTCCACGGGGTCGTCGTCCAGACCAAAATATCAAATTCCGAATTTTTTATTTTTGCAATACAAAATACTGATTTATGAGTCAAGCTTTTATGCGATCCCGACATTTCGTGTTCAGACAACGAAGTTCCGCATCTTGGACACCACGGCATCGGTCTATCCGCTTGGCCTATCCAATTATTTTCATGACAAGTTTTCAAAAAATGCCAAATTGCAGAAATATTTTCGTCCGTGTGCGTGAAATACGAGTTATCCCAGTCCATCCATTGACCGAGTCTCTTAGACTGTTCAGTAATAACTCCTGAGAATTTTTTTATTCTTTCTATACACTTATTTGTAAATTTGTCCATGCCATAAGACTCTATGTCTTTTTTATCTTTAAATCCAAGTTCTTTTTCAACTTCAACTTCTACCCACAAGCCCTGCGTGTCAAACCCGTTTCTACACAAACACGAGTGACCTGTCATAGCTTTATATCTCAGAAAAATATCTTTTGTAGTCCGTCCCCAGGCATGATGAACGCCCATAGGATTATTTGCTGTTATGGGGCCATCTAAAAATCTAAATAATTTTTTATTTTTATTTTTCTCCCGTAATTTCTCAAAGCTTTTATTTGTGTTCCAGTATTCCAGTATATTTTTTTCTATTTTTTGAAAATCAGGTTTTGTCGCTATTGACATTGATATTCCTCCCATATTTGCATACCTATATATCTTACAATAAAAAATATATTTTGTGAAGAATTTTATGCCGTGAGTTTTGCTGACTTTTTAGTTTTTGGAATTTCTAATTTTGGGGTTTTATTGGCTTTAATATTTTTAATATTTTCAGATTTACACGAAATTAACTTGCCTAGTATCACACTCGCGTTAACTATGCCGGCTATAATAAGTGTTGCTCCTGCGTAAGCTTTGAAATTATTAGTCTTTTTGCTTTTTGTCTGAGACTTTAAATCGGAAGCGCGCTCTCTCGTAGCGCTTAGCAACTCTTCTGTTTTCTCCTGAAAAGTCACGTCTGGTGATCCTATAATCATCTC
>JAFQKZ010000062.1 GCA_017414725.1 Clostridia bacterium | reverse complement strand
CTTTTCTAATATTTTCAGGTATTGATCTTGTTTTTTTATCTTGAGCAGCCATAGCGTAACCCATTCGTTATATGTCACTAGAATATTTTCTTCCGTCACGCAAATGAATTTGTATTCCAAAATCCATATAAATAGTGTCACCAGGCTTTAAAGTTCTGTCATCTGGGCAACTGTGTCCTCCTTTGGCAAGATTTGTACCTGTTAACACTATAGGACATAACTCTTTTTCCCAGGAAAAATCTTCACTAATAATATTAGAATTATTATAACTATGTCTAAAACTCGAGATTTTATGTACTAGATTTTGAATTTGTTTTTCAGTCATGCCGATTTTTATACTATTAAAACTTCTGGTTAATATGTCTAGAGCGCGTTTTGCGGCAATTTTCATATAAAATATATCTTCTTCGGTTTTTGTATCTAACAAAAAATATATTAATTCATCTGAAGACTTAAATATCGGAGATTTATTTGCTTTTTTGTACTCTAAAATAATATTATCTGTTAGAAATCTGTACGTACCGTATCCTAAAATATCTATTAAAACATCCATTTTATCAGAATAATTTAAATATATAATTTTTGGATAATCTAGTTTTTTGAGAATTTCTGTCATATTATGTACAAGCGAATTTTCACCGTTATAGACAATTACTTCGCCATCGAAATTACTAATATTATCTTTATCTAAAGAATGAACTAAAAGAAACTTTTGGTTTAAATTTTTTTTATTATTACTTAAAATACATATAGTAGAAACTACGGTTTTATTGGTAATAAATTTAGAAAAATACGGATCACAATTCTCAGAATTGTACATAATCCATACAGAATCTTCAGACATCATACTATTGTTTAATATTTTGTTTACCAAATAAATTCCCCTTTATAATTATTTTTATTATAATTTTTAAAATTAATCAGGTGATAATTAATAAATATACGCAAGTTTACACAAAAAATATGTGCTATTTCTATGAGTATCGTGCTCAGCAAAATTATCATATTTAAAATGCCATTTGGCGGAAGTATTTCTTTTGGACGTATTATACCACTTGCTATTTTATCACATAATCAAGGGATTTTATCTGGAATATCAGCATGTTTGTTATATTCTTTTATTAATGTGTTTTTGGGATTTAAAATTTTCCCAACTCAAAATTTAATATCATATATTTTTGTTATTTTTTTGGATTACATTTTACCGTATATTTTTCTTGGAATAATTTTCGGAATAAAATTTTCCGACAAAATAAATCTCAAGACAAATTACTATATTAGAACTACTATTTTTTTTATTTTTAAAATTATATTTAGCACTATTTCAGGTGCTGTTTTTTGGAATGATTATTTGTTTTTTTTAGATAATATATATATTTACTCTTTTTTATATAATTTGATATATATTCTGCCGGAATTGTTTGTTACTATTGTGATTTTTAATAATATTATTAGCTATATTGCATAAAAACAATAATTTTATATAGATTTTTTTGTGCGCAGTGTAGGTATAATTTGCTTGTGCAAAGAAAGTGTTTTGCACTTTATAGATAATTTTTACTATGTATCTATAAACATAATTTTTATTTAAATGGAGTGATCAATATGTTAAAAAAAATACGAGAAATAACAGGTTCTGATAATATAAAACCTAGAAAAATTATAGAACAATGGGAGAACATAAAGAAAAACGGTTACAAGTTTAACGAGGTATCGGCGTGGGTTACCACTGTTCAGATGTATTTTAATTCTCTTCCATCAGGTACTAAAACCACAGGACAAATACAAGAACCTGGTGGCATTATCCCGGCTGAAAAAGGTACGGCTTCTTCAAATTACACGGACCTGAAAAACCATGTCTTAAACTGCAGAACCACAGATGGTAGGCCAAGCAAGAAAGTAGAGTCGACCATTAACGCCCTATCGATGCTATCAAACTATATCAAACCAACACCGCTGCAGAAGACATTGGCAGAAGCCAAAAGAGTGTTCCGGAATGGACAAATGTACCAAGCAAATAAATGAGTTTTGTCGTCGTTGGGTTGGGATGATGCCCCGCGGAACGTTCGGTTGTAGTTGCTTTTTGCCACTTCAGACGGGGCACGGGTATCTTCATACGCCCAACTATTTACGGAGCCCAGCTCAAGACCTGGGTGCCCCTGTTTTCTGGCCAGATTTTGCCCGGGAACTGGCTACCGTTTTTTGTCGTAATCTTTTGCACTTTCATATTATAATGACGACCACGGAATATCATGCGTTTCTTATGTCTCGTTTAAGCAAGCCTGAGGAGTCGGCCGTCCTGCTCGAGCGAGTCCGGGACATGCCTTTTTTTGCTTATACTCTGCGTTAGGCGCGGAGCTGAGAACATGGACCAAACTCGGACGTGTTAGTTGAAATCGAGAAACCTTCGGTGACTGTAATGAATCTGATATGGGCGGTTCTTGCAACCATCGTCGCGTTAAATCTCGCTACATGTACCTCGGCATTTTGTCCTTAGCTTGACCTCCCATCGAACTTGGTGGAGATAAGCGGGATCGAACCGCTGACCTCTTGAATGCCATTCAAGCGCTCTTCCAGCTGAGCTATACCCCCATGGATCACAATGTAATAAATTGTTCTGATTGGATTTATTATAACACAGTGCAATATTTTTTCAATTATTTTTTTATTAAAAAAACAACAAGAAAACATTAAATACATCGTCGTATATATTTACAATACAAGACCTAGCACCCAAATCACACTTAAATATCAAAAGAAACGCCTAATTTCATTACAAAGCATAAGAAGTATCAGGGACATATAGCCAGTTTCTAAAAGAATTACAAAAAAATTTTGCATATACTAAAAAGAACTATTACTACTAATTTGTCTAGTTCTTTTTCTATATAAATAACAAAACAAAGCTTATCGATCCTCACGACAAGCTCTATTTATTTATGCTCAAAAATATATATTAAAAATTACCCATGTTTTTCTCAAGAAACTCAAGAGACGTGCTCAAACTAGGATCATTTTTATCAAAAGTTCCGCCAGAAATTTCATCTAATTCATCGGGACTTAATTTTTTATTGTTCACGTATTCTTCGCGTAAGATGCACTCAATTACATAAAGAGTATTATGTATTTTAAAGTCAGACGGAGAGATCATTAGCTCGTTTTTGAACAATTCTTTTAGCTGAGATACAAATTCCTGATCTTTCATTAGGGTTTCTGTTAGCGTATTACTTGAAATAAGCTCGGTCAATCTGTTATTAATATTATTATTGTTATCTTCTTTTAATTGGGTTATTATTTTTTTGCACAATCGTTCGAAATCGGTCTCTTCGATCTCTTGTTTTCTCATATGTCACTCCTCCTGATGTGAAAAATTCAAAATTATTATTTTATATATATTTAATTGAATTATATGTCTATTTTAAGTTCGGCTTTACCGTTTTCGTCAAAATCTTCTTCTGTAATTTTTGCCCGTTTGTAAGATACTCCGCTTAGATTATATTTACTTTGATTAACGTAATCATCATCGTCTAAAATTGGTGTAACATACTGAGTTAGCGCAACAGTTAATCCACCTATTACTTCACTTGCTTCATCTTCGGTTATCTGTCTTAATTTAGTATTATTTGTTTTATTATCTGGCATAAAACTCCCTCCGTTATTCAATTTTTATATAAATCTTCAAACACATTATCTCCCTTACTTTAAATACAAAAATAAATATGAAATTAATTTACTTGCACATGGGTTTTTAAATGTACTATGCCTTTGCTGTAGTATGTTTCGGGCTCAAATCCCAAAACTTTTACAGTCAAATCATAATTTCCCGGTTCTATAATTTTATTAAAATTAATGGTTTTTACGTAAGTTCCAGGATTTAAAACTCCGCTTTCACCAATAGTATTACCTGACTCATCCAATAATAAACATTTCAGCAATACGTTATTTTCTTCAGGATTTGTAAAATATAAATCTACACCAATATTATTTGCTTCCGGTGCACCACATAGACCTACTTTATATTCTTCCGAAAATTGCATCACAGAATATCCATATTTATTATTGTCTATGTCCACAGTACCAGATATACTCATACTTTCGAAACTAGGCTTTATATATTTCTTACTGTACTTTTTTACATAAAACCATGTTCCAAAAATTGCAATTACCAGAGTAATAAAAAATATTATAAAAACCATAAATTTTCTTTTAGAAACAGTCACGCTTTTTATATCTGTCATAAATTTATCTCCATATTTTTATTATTTTATTACTCAAGTAATATTCTTGTCTATTGTGATAGTAATGGTTCCTATTTTACATTTTGGGTCAGAATCGGAATACTCTGTCGGGAAATTATCACCAGGTGTTCCGGTAATATTTAAAAATATTTTGTTTCCGTACATAGTTCCGTCTAACGGTGCTCCCGGAATTATTTCTGAAGTTATTTCTTGATTATTTCCGAAGCGATGTATTTTGTCGTCTGTATCAAAAAAATCTACCGGTATTCCATAGTTTGCATTATTTGAGTTTTGCTGAATAGTAAATCTCAAATTATCAGTCTCGTTATTTTTATTCTTATCGTGACCATATAATTGTAAAGTTACTTTGTCTTTAACTTCTTCGTTTTCTTGATTTGTAGTCGCAGCATAACTAGATTTAATCGGTGCATTAGATCTATTCAAAACTATAATTCTGTTGCTGATTCCGTTAAATCCGTACCATTTATTTACATCTCCTGCTTGGGCGTCTTTCTCAACCATAGAGCTCGTAATTATTCCTGTATTTTCTGTATCGGCAGCCGGGAAAGTACAATCCAAACTTCCCGTAGAACTATTGTGTATGCCTCGGTCAAAAACAAACACAATCTGATCTGCCCAATAAATATCTACGTCATAAGTTGTCGTTACCTCGGTCGCGTAGCCCTTAACAGTACACATATTATTGTCGCGTAGAGTTATATTATTTTCGGCTTCCCCTG